>NZ_CALPDC010000002.1:0-241582 GCF_943193165.1 Weizmannia agrestimuris | reverse complement strand
GGCCAGCCCCCTCCAGAAAAACAGCCCCTATACTCCATATTCCCTCATATTCAGATAACCCTTTTTACACAATTATACGGACTTAACTTCCCGGAGCAGAAGCCATAACAGCACAGGAATCGGGCATAATGAACAAAAAGCATGTTTTCCATAAAAAATACAGGGGAAAATGCATGCAAAAGGTTTACTTTTTCGCAAACATTGAATACAATAGTACTAGATAAAGTTTTCCCTAAGGAAACTTTTTTGTTTCAGGGTTAAAATTAAAGAAAGGGGAAACATCTATGAGTGAAAAAACGATGAGCCAAAAAATGCCAGGCCGCACGTCCCATAATACAACGAGCGCACAAGCTGTACTACGGGGGGATGTGAAAGGGTTAAAACGGATTTTGCCTTTCCTAGGCCCGGCCTTCATTGCAGGCGTTGCTTATATCGATCCCGGTAATTTTGCCACCAATATTACGGCAGGATCGAAATACGGCTATATGCTGCTTTGGGTCATTGCCTTTTCAAACTTAATGGCCGTTTTAATCCAGTCCCTTTCCGCAAAGCTCGGCATTGCAACCGGGAAAAATTTGCCGGAAGTGGCACATGACCATTTTCCAAAACCGGTGTCGATCTTTTTATGGATTCAAAGTGAGTTAGTCATTATTGCAACAGATTTGGCAGAATTTATCGGCGCAGCTTTAGGCCTGTATTTAATTTTCGGCCTTCCGCTTTTGCCGGCCGCATTGATTACAGCAGTCGGATCGTTTGCTATCCTCGAATTGCAGCGCCGCGGCTACCGATCGTTTGAGGCAGTGATTGCCGCCCTTGTGATGATTGTCGTGCTCGCTTTTGCTTTGCAAACATTTCTGGCAAAACCGGAATGGGTAAAAGTATTCGGTGGGATTGTCACGCCAAAATTCGATGGCATCCAAAGCATTGTCCTGGCTGCCGGCATTCTCGGCGCCACCGTCATGCCCCATGCCATCTATTTGCACTCTTCATTGACGCAAAACAGAATCGTCGGAAAAAACGAGCTGGAAAAAAGAAAAATTTTCAAATTTGAATTGATCGACATCATCATCGCAATGGTGATCGCCGGGGCCATCAATATGAGCATGCTTGTGATTGCGTCCAGTGTATTTTATAAAAACGGCCTTGTCGTGGAAGATCTGGATGTCGCGTTTCGTGAGTTCTACACCCATATCGGACCGGCAGCGGCGATCTCTTTCGGCCTTGGCCTTTTGATTGCAGGGCTTTCCAGCTCCTCTGTCGGCACATTATCCGGTGATGTCGTCATGCAAGGGTTTATCAACAAACGGATCAATCTTTATTTGCGCCGTGCGATCACAATGATCCCGCCGCTTCTCATTATCATGATGGGCACCAACCCGACAAGCGCGCTTGTAATAAGCCAGGTCATTCTCTCATTCGGGATCATCTTTGCCCTTGTCCCGCTGATTCTGTTCACGAGCAACAGACAGATCATGGGTGAACTGGTGAACCACCGGATAACGAGCATCATCTCGTGGATCGTGGCAGGATTCGTCGTATGCCTGAATCTGTTCCTTTTGATTGATACATTTATATAAAGTGAAACAGCCCTTCCATCAAATGGAAAGGCTGTTTTTTTATTTGCCGCTGCTTTTTCACGGCTTAGGAAAAAAGTAGCGGCATTTACCGTTTGTCCGCCATCGCATCCAGCATCCAAATATCTTTGTCAAACCGGGTCAGAAAACGGGTGAGCAGATTGACGGTGGCATTGTCCTTGTTTTCTTCCGCCAGCGGAATCCCCGTTTCCCGGATTTCCTTTGCCAACTGCGCCAAATCCTCCCTTAATTGCTGCAGCAGTTCGCCCTCTTCATTATCCGCGCTCGCTTCAACAAGCGTCTTCTGGTCAAGGAATTTCGACATGGTCGCAAGCGGCCGTCCCCCGATTGCCAAAATTCTTTCGGCAAGCACATCCATTTGTTTTGAAAATGACCGGTACAAATCTTCAAAATAAGCATGGAGCGTGAAAAAGTTTTTTCCCTGAATATACCAGTGGTAACGGTGCAGTTTGATATAAAGCACTGTAAAATTTGAAAGTTCCTGGTTTAAAAATCGGACCAGTTTTTCTTCATCCAATGCATACTTCCCCCCTTTTACAGGCCGGCCATTGATTGGTCCTCGTTAGATTTTCACCGCAGGGCTTTTCTTATGCATATTTAACGCCAAATCTCAATTTTGATTTTTTTCACAAGCTTGCGGACCAGTAAAAAGATACCGTAACCGCACAATCCACCCGTTGTATTCAGCAAAATATCATCCACATCAAAACCTCCGACATGGAAATATCCTTGAATGGTTTCCACCAAAGCCGATGCCAAAAACGACAGCAATCCCATTATCCAGACCTTTCTCAGCCGCCTGAAAAGAAAGGGCAGGAAAAACCCGAACGGCATAAACATGAAAATATTCCCAAACAGATTGGAAAACCAGACTTCAAATTGAAAGTAACGGTAATAAAGGATATACATTCGGATCGTTTTAAACGGAATGATATTTTGGCTGGCAGAATTGGGCGCATGGCGGTACGGGATAAAGAACAAAAGTTCCGCTAAATAAGCAGCATACACAATGAAAATGAACAAAACGGCCGCATTGATTTTTTTCCGGTTATTTTTTCCCATATCATCCTCCAGCGGTCCGGGCAAGCCCCCATTATCATCCTATTCGGCGGGTGCACACGCTATGCGCCGCCCGTACAGCCTGATGCGTCCGCCGCTTTAAAAAAGCAAAGAGAGACCTGCTCTGGCAGATCCCTCCTTCACCCGGCCTTTTACAGCCATTGTACCTGAATTTACCCGTTGTATCAAAACGCAATGTCGCGTTTTTGAAAATACCAAAAGGTCAAGGTCATAAAAACGACATAATAAACAGCAAGCGTGATTAATGAAAACGGCAAGGTGACACCGTCTGTAAGTTTATCCTGGTACGCATAAACAGACAAGTCCAAATGCGGGAAAATCAGGAATTTCAGCCAATGGTACCGGTTCATCAGAAATAGAATAATCCCACCCAGTGTGTTTGTGATAAACAGGGCAAAAATGCCGATTCCAACAGCCAGAGCCTGACTCTTGAACAAGGTCGAAAGCATGAACGCAATCGCGCTTACCATGACAAGGCTCGGCAAATAAAGGGCAAATTTCAGGAAAAATTGCGGTCCGATTTCTTTAATTTTATATTGGCTGTCACCCACAGTATTTTCTATCATTTTCATATGGAAACTGCCGGATCCCTGAAAAAGAAGGCCAATCAAATAGCCGGCTATAAGCAGAACGGCAAGCAGCAATACCGCATAGGCTGTGACAGCAATGTATTTGGACAGCAAAATTTTCCATCTCGCATGCGGGCGGATCATCAGTTGCTTAATCGTCCCGGATGCAAATTCCGATGAAACGTTGGCGCTCCCAACGATCACACTGAACAAGGTGACAAATGAACCGAGCGGAATGACCACATTGTTCATGAAATGCCAGTTTGAATGGGCATCCGGATTGATATTGTATTTCAAATAATCTTGGTTTTTTTGGATGGTTGGCGCAAGGTCCGCGTATTGTTCAGGATCCTTTTTCATTAGCGCCTCATCCGCTTTGATTTCTTTCTCGATTTTCGTACGCCAGTTTGGATCGTCTTTGCCGTACACCTTATTGTAAAACAGTGCAGCAATTAGCACGAACGCGACAATCAGGAGCATATAGACCCATGCGCTTTTCCGGGCAAATATTTTCATCCATTCATTTCGGATTAAAGCGATCATTGATTTTCCTCCCCTGTTGTATGATTCGTGAGTTCAAGGAAACGGTCTTCCAGCGTTTTCTTTTCAAAATGAATTTCATAGACGTTGCAGCCGCTTCCTACCAATGTTGCGTTGATAACGGCTGCGTCTTTGTAAGCTGCCGAAACCAAAATACGCGTATCATCGACAATGGAAACCGGAAAATGGAGCTGTTTCTCCACCGTCTGCTTCGCGCTTTCGCTGTCATCCGTTGCAAACAAGATATCGCGGCGGTCATCCTGTTTTACCGTTGTCGTTTCTGCCATCGTTTCAATATGGATCAGTTTCCCTTTTTCAATAATGGCATAACGGTCGCACATCAGTTCCATTTCTGAAAGCAGGTGCGAGGAAACGAGGACAGATACCCCGCTTCCTGCCAGCTCCCGCAAATAGCCCCTGAATTCGCGGATGCCTTGCGGGTCAAGGCCGTTTGTCGGCTCATCAAGGATCAATAACGAAGGCTGGTGCAAAATCGCCTGGGCAACCCCGAGCCGCTGCCGCATTCCCAACGAATACGTTTTGACTTTTTGTTTAAGGGCATCTTCCAGTTTGACAAGCTTTGCGACTTCCCATAATCTCTCTTCGGAAACGGGTTTCCTTGACATTCTCTTATAGTGGACGAGATTTTGATAGCCGGTCATGTACGGATAAAATTCCGGATTTTCAACGATCGCGCCGATTTCATTCAAAGCCCCTTTGAAATCTTTATCAAGGCTTTTGCCGTTAATAAAGATTTCCCCGCTTGTGCGTTTCATCAATGAAACAATCATCCGGATAATCGTTGTTTTACCGGCGCCGTTTGGACCGAGAAGGCCGAAAACCTCACCTTTTTTCACTTCAAAACTGACCTGGTCCACAATTTTGCGCGAGCGGATTTGTTTTGTAATCCCTTTGACCGAGAGCGCCATTTCACTCATAACATCCCTACTTTCTGCTAAACGAGTCTAATCCATATACGAAACTGGCCTTAAAAAGTTTCAAAAAAGATTCGGTTAAAAAAGCATTTGATTGTGGTATATACATATTTTAATGAAGAGCCCCATAAAGATATTCATAGAGACGTTCTGGGAGTAGAGGGATGACAATGGAAAAACTGAAATGGAAACTGGCTTTATTCATCATCTGTCTGGCCGTGCTTGCAGGATTGATCTTTTTTCAGCGCCCGGTAAGCTATCAGCGCGTAAAGATTATCGATAAATTTTACACGCCCAACCGGAAAGAAATGCCGGTTGCAACCGGTGTGAAAACAAAGCGAAAAATAAAAGTGGCACCAACAACGACAAAACCGTATTGCGCGATCGCATTCAATAACGGCAAAACGCTTGCGATCGACTGCGATACGTATTTAAATTTTAATATTGGCGACCAAGTGTACATCAAATACCGTGGAAACCGGTTAACCGATATCCGCCGGAAAGGATGAAAAACATCCCGATTCCTTTGCTACATGCAAAAGAACCGGGATATTTTTTAATCTTCCCCGATAATTTTTACTTCTGTCTCAAGATCTACCCCAAATTTTTCTTTTACCGTTTTTTGGACAAATTTGATCAAATTCATATAATCCGTTGCCGTTCCGCCGCCGACATTCACCATAAACCCGGCATGCTTTGTCGAAACCTCGACGCCCCCGATGCGTTTCCCCTGGAGCCCGCTGTCCTGGATCAGTTTCCCTGCAAAATAGCCGGGCGGCCTTTTAAACACGCTGCCGCACGATGGATATTCAAGCGGCTGTTTCGATTCCCTGAGATCAGTCAATTCATCCATTTTGGCTTTGATCTCCTGTGCGTCGCCCGGCTCCAGGCTGAACGTCCCTTCAAGCGCAATCTCCCCATTTTCCGCAATGGAACTTTTCCTGTACTGGAAGGACAAATCGCTTTTTTCAAGCCTTTTCATCTCGCCTGTTTTGGTCAGGACAAGCGCGCTTTTCAGAACATCTTTGACTTCCCCGCCATACGCCCCCGCATTCATATACAGCGCACCGCCGACAGATCCCGGTATCCCGCAGGCGAACTCAAGCCCTGTCAGCTTTTGCTTTAAAGCATAGCGCGAAACATCGATAATGGCTGCACCACACTGGGCTGTAATGTCATTGCCTGTATGCGATATTTTCGCTAATCTAGTCAGAATCAGCACAATTCCCCTGATGCCGCCGTCTTTGATGATCAGATTGGAGCCGTTGCCGAGGATCGTGTACGGCACGCCGTTCAGAGAGGCAAAACGGACCGTCTTCTGCACTTCTTCATATGTCTCGGGGAAAATCAAAATATCCGCTTTTCCCCCTGTTTTTGTAAATGTATATTTGCTTAACGGTTCATCTTCCAGAATTTGACGCGGATAAATGAGCGAACGCAAGTCTTGTAAAATTGTCTTTTCAGCCATGTTCTTCTCCTTCTTTGCTTTGATGCCTCTTTATTTCCGGATAGTGGAGGATCATCGCCGCCAAACAAAAAAGCGGATACCCGATCAGCACCACACCCGAAACAAAACCGTTTTTCGTAAACCATTCATGAATGATTGTATGTAAAATGAACGGGACCGTTATGACAAAGCATGACATTTTCCATAAATGCTGGTAGGCCAGTTTTCTCTTCCACAGCTTCCTGAGCCCGTATCCGGCAAAAGCGAGCAAAGAAATGCCCGCCAATACGCCGCACAGGACAACGAGCACATAAGCGAACAGAAAGTAAAAAACAAATTGGATGGCATTCAGGGCATCAAGGGATCCGCCGGTTAAAAGTGCAGGGATATGCAGACAGGAAACCATAAGAACAAGCAGAACCACATACAAAACCGTCCTGTCCATCGGAAGCCTGTTCAAACGAAAAGCAGCTCTTTTTCCCGGCAATAAACAGCTGTATTTGAACGCAGTCCAAATATCCATCCTGCTATCCCCCTATCCCGAATGCTCCACTCCACATTATAATATAAAAAACAATTTGAAACGAGAACCATTTACGACAGATTCTTTAATTCCGTTTCAATTGCTGCTTTAATTTTTTCAAGGCAAGCCTCAGGCGTTTTGGCAAAAATCCTTTTTCCGTTCACCATCGCAAACGGACTGTAGGTGCATAACCCGCACGCCATTAAGCATTCATTTGAAATCACCGCAACTTCAGGATACCGGGATTCAAGTTCTGCTTCCACATCAATTGTGTTGATCAGGCTGCCTTCACATATTTCGACTAAAATAATGCCCAATCCCGTTTCCTCCTTTTGCTTAAAAGCCGTAAAACGGCATCTTTATCCATTATACTGTAAGCTTTAAAAAAATCCCAACAGGCGCGCTTTCCCGGAGGTCCCCGTTCATCGGAAATCGTATACACGGACACTTCTTTCCCGGAAAATATAAATATTTTCCGGCCAGGCTGTCTTTTTCTTTATAATAACAGGAGATATTTGGTACAATAATGTAAGACTTCCATTTTGCTTGCAGCCACCTGCGCGCAAAGGAAAGACTTTACAATCTAATCATGTTGAGGTGTCTACATTGGAAAAACAGCAAATCGGCGTCATCGGTTTGGCCGTCATGGGGAAAAACCTTGCGTGGAATATCGAAAGCAAAGGTTACACCGTTTCGGTCTTCAACCGTTCCCGTTCAAAAACCGAGCAAATGTTAAAAGAATCGGAAGGAAAAAATATTTTCGGTTATTTTACAATGGAAGAATTCGTCCATTCGCTTGAAAAACCGCGAAAAATCCTGCTGATGGTCAAAGCGGGCGAAGCAACAGACGCCACGATCGAGCAGTTAAAACCGTTTCTCGACAAAGGCGATATCTTGATTGACGGCGGCAACACATTCTTTAAAGATACACAGCGCCGTAACAAGGAATTAAGTGCACTCGGCATCCATTTTATCGGCACCGGTGTCTCAGGCGGTGAAGAAGGCGCGCTGAAAGGCCCTTCGATCATGCCTGGTGGGCAAAAAGAAGCATACGACCTTGTTGCACCGATTTTAAAAGACATTGCTGCTAAAGTAAATGGTGACCCGTGCACAACCTATATCGGTCCGGATGGTGCCGGCCATTATGTGAAAATGGTTCATAACGGCATCGAATACGGCGATATGGAGCTCATCTCAGAGTCCTACAATCTGCTCAAAAATATCCTCGGCCTCACTGCGGACGAGCTGCACGAAGTGTTTGCCGACTGGAACAAAGGCGAGCTCGACAGTTATTTAATCGAAATTACCGCTGATATTTTTACAAAAAAAGACCCAGAAACCGGCAAACCGCTTGTCGACGTCATTTTAGATACGGCCGGCCAAAAAGGGACAGGCAAATGGACAAGCCAGAGTGCGCTTGATCTAGGGGTTCCGCTGCCATTGATTACGGAGTCCGTATTCGCCCGCTTTATCTCGGCCATGAAAGAAGAACGGAAAGCGGCAAGCAAATTGCTAAAAGGGCCTGAAAAACCCGCTTTTTCAGGAGACAAAAAAGCGTTCATTGAAGCGGTCAGAAAAGCATTGTACATGAGCAAGATTTGTTCTTACGCCCAGGGCTTTGCGCAAATGCGGGCCGCTTCGGAAGAATATAACTGGGATTTGAATTACGGTGAAATTGCGATGATTTTCCGCGGGGGCTGCATCATCCGCGCGCAATTTTTGCAAAAAATCAAAGATGCGTACGACCGCGATCGCAATCTTAAAAACCTGCTCCTTGACCCGTATTTCAAGGAAATCGTGGAAAGCTACCAGGATGCGTTGCGCGAAGTCATCGCGACAGCTGTCCGCTTCGGCGTACCTGTGCCGGCTTTGTCCGCAGCGCTTGCCTATTACGATTCGTACCGTTCGGAAGTGCTGCCTGCCAATCTCTTACAGGCCCAGCGTGACTATTTCGGTGCCCATACGTACCAGCGCGTTGACAAAGAAGGCATCTTCCATACGGAATGGCTTGAGTTATAATTCAGAAAAATCCCGCCGCACCTGGCGGGATTTTTTTACTCTCCGTACATTTTGAACACGATTTCGCCTTTGATCACTTTTCCCCCGTCTTGATTGGCCACCACTGCTTCATACGTTTGCCGGGCGCCTTGCGCTTCTTTCAGCGTTGCCGACAGTGTCAAGCGATCGTCTAGAAAAACCATGCCCGCAAAGCGCACGCTAAATTTTTCGATGAATCCTTCGCCAACATACGGTGTAAACAGCTTTCCGAGATTTCCCATTGTCCACATCCCGTGGGCAATAATGCCGGGCAGCCCGGCTTTTTCTGCTGCTTCATCGATCGTATGAATCGGATTAAAGTCGCCGGAAGCACCAGCGTACTTGATTAAGTCCAACCTTGAAACCGGCGGGAGTTCCATGCTTTCCAGGCTGTCCCCGGGTTTTTTCGCGCGAAGGTTCATCCTTTCATCCCCTTCCGGACCGTTTCAGAAAGAATAATCGTTTGGGTTGCGGTCATGACGATTTCACCATTCTTATCTTCCGCCGTGCTTTTTATAAACAAGAAACCCATCTGTCCGAGCTTTCCTTTTCTTTCCTGGTATTTTTCAATTTCCCTATAGCAGTGCAATGCTTCTCCGACATAGAGCGGCCGTTGATATTCGAAATTTTGTTCCCCGTGTATGAGCCCAGCTTTCGGAAGGTCCAGGCCTTCTATTATCCCGTAGTCAAACGTGACCGGGAATGTCGGCGGTGCGATGTTGGCTTTAAACCCTTTTTCAGCCGCAAAGGCAGGATCTGTAAAAACAGGGTGCGGGTCACCGATGGCTTCGGCGAACTTTCTGACAGCGCCCCTTTCGATCGTATTTTGGACCGGATTTGACCGTTTTCCAATCAGTTCTTCAAACATCCGCCCGCCCCCTTATTATGCTTTCGGCCCGCCGGCAACATAGAGCACCTGGCCGTTTACGAACGACGATTCTTCCATCGCAAAGAAAAGGACCGCGTTTGCAATATCTTCCGGCTTTCCTGTCCGACCGACAGGAATCATCGATTGATTAAATGCGATAAAGTCGTCGAATTTAACGCCGAGCCGCTCAGCCGTCGCTTTTGTCATGTCGGTTTCAATAAAGCCGGGCGCAACCGCATTGGCGGTAATGCCAAACTTTCCGAGTTCAAAGGCCAGCGTTTTTGTAAAGCCCTGAATGCCCGCTTTTGCCGCCGCGTAGTTTGCCTGGCCGCGGTTGCCGAGCGCGGAAGTGGAAGAGGTATTGATGATTCTTCCGTATTTATTTTCAACCATGTTTTGCTGGACAGCCCTTGAAAAGAGGAACGCCCCTTTCAAATGGACATTCATGACGGTATCCCAGTCTTCATCCGTCATTTTAAACAGCAGATTATCGCGGATCACGCCTGCATTGTTGACAAGAATATCAATCTTTCCATACCGGGTGCACACAGCTGAAACCACCGCTTCCACCTGCGTGCGGTTTGCCACATCCGCCAGCTGCCCGAATACATCGTAACCGCTTTCTTTGAGAGCCTTTACAGTTTCTTCTAAAGCCTTTTCATTGATATCGACGAGACAGACTTTTGCCCCTTCTTTGGCAAAGGCGGCTGCAACGGCTTTGCCGATCCCTCTGCTTGCACCCGTTACAATCGCAACCCTGTTTTCAAACCTTTTCAAAACCGCTCCCCCCTCGCATGTTCGAATTTTTCTGTTTGTTTTAAATATATACAGTAAACAGTTTAAATTAAACGCTTCCTTTTGTAAATATTTGTGCATCCCTTTCAAGCACTCCACTGCCAAAAATTTTGTCAGCGCTTTATTTTTCGTATATTATAAAAAGTAGAAATATACATAAAGAGGTGGCAAGCTTGGAAAATTTTATTTTAAAACTGAAAGAATTGATCGGCCCGGATTTGGTCAGCGGAAATGAAACGGTTCTTGAGCAGCACAGCAGGGACGAATCCTATCATACACCCCATTTGCCGCAGGCTGTTGTATTTCCCGAGTCGGTGGAGCAAGTAAGGAAAGTGGTTGCTTTTGCCAATGAAAACCGCATTCCGGTGATTCCTTTTGGCCTCGGTTCCAGTCTCGAAGGCCATGTCATTCCTTATCAGGGCGGGATTACGCTTGATATGATGCGGATGAACAAAGTGGTAGAAGTACTTGACCGTGACTTTATTGTCCGGGTGCAGCCGGGTGTGACGCGCACGCAGTTAAACCGGGAGCTGAAAAAGTATGGTTTGTTTTTCCCGGTCGACCCGGGGGCGGATGCAACATTGGGAGGGATGGCCGCGACCAACGCCAGTGGCACCACTTCTGTTAAATACGGGGTCATGCGCGACCAGGTGTATGATTTAGAAGTGGTACTGGCGGACGGAACGGTCATTCATACCGGAAGCCTTGCCGCAAAATCATCGTCGGGCTACCATTTAAACGGGCTCATGGTCGGGTCTGAAGGGACACTGGGCGTCATTACCGAACTGGCTTTAAAAGTATACGGCATTCCGGAAGCAATGGTTGCGGCAAGGGCCGTTTTCGAAACGGTCAGGCAGGCGGTTGATGCTGTTGTCGCGATCCGCCAAGCCGGGATCCCGATGGAAAGGATGGAACTGGTTGACAAACGGTCGCTTCAGCAGGCAAACCGGTTTATGGGGACATCGTATCCGGAATGGCCCACTTTATTTTTGGAATTTACAGGGAACGAATCCGGGTTAAAACAAGATGTCAACTTTGCGAAAGACATCCTTGCCGAATTCCAATGCAAAAATGTTATGTTTGAAAAAGATGAAAAAGCGCGCCATAAGCTCTGGGATGCGCGGCATAAACTTGCCTACGCTTTTGTCCGCGGCACGCCGGGAAAGAAAATGATGGTAACCGATGCCTGTGTCCCCCTTCATTTCCTTCCCGAAGCCATTGAAGATACGCGCAAAACGCTTGACAGAATGGGCATGGACGGGGCCATTGTCGGCCATGTTGGCGACGGCAACTATCATGTCATTTTAATGATCGATATGGGAAATGAAAATGAAATTCGGCAGGCACAGGCGTTAAATGAACATATTGTGTCATTTGCGCTTTCAAAGGGCGGTACCTGCACAGGCGAACACGGCGTTGGGATTGGAAAGGCAAAATATCAGCGTGAAGAACACGGGCCCGCTTATGGGATGATGAAGAAAATCAAGGATCTGTTTGACCCGAATCATATTTTAAACCCCGGTAAAATCTTTATTTGAGGCTTTTGCCCGCATTTTTTTCACTTTTTGGGGCAAATGTCTATAACCATGCGCCCTGATCCACATACTCTAATGTTGAACACCGAAAAGGAGTGGGTTGAGATGGAACAAACATATGGAAATTATCCGCAATCTCAGGGGTTAGGGCATTTCGGCAGCTATGCCGGGGGAAGCCAGCCTTATTATGATGATGATATGGATATGATGCAGCATTACGGTCCGATGGGGCAAATGGGCCAGATGGGAGCAGCAGACGGTTTGGCAGGGCAATATCCGATGGCAGGGCAAATGTACCCGGGACAGCATCCCGCAACTTCGATGTATCCGGGCATGTACGGCATGCCGGGGTACGGTCAGCATATGGGAATGCCGATGGGCCCGGGGTACACAGGCGCCGGTTACGGCCATGGACAAATGCCGGGTTATCCAGGATATGCGGGCGCTGGGATGGGCATGGCCCCGGGAATGATGCACGGTTATTACCCGGGCATGACAGGCAGGGATTGTCATTGCTGACCGGGGCATACCCGCGAGCCAAATCCATAAGGCGTACCAAATAAATCCGCAGTGATACATGTAAACAGCCGGCCTGCCATTGCTTTAGTGCAACGGAAGGCCGGCTGTTTTTAACATTTCTTTTAATTGGCCGAGCGCTTCGTCGGTATGTCCGGCCCGGATCGTTTTCACCCTTTCTGTCTCCTCTATTCCGAGCGAATGGTCATATCTTGGATCATAATAATATTCGAGCAGCCATTTTACGGCCTCATGATATCGTTCAGTCTGTAAATCTTTCTCGATTTCTTTTGCAACCGGCGTGTGAATCCGTTCTTTGATGCTTTGAAAGGCACGGATGCACGCTTCTTTGTTCTCCCACGGCCGGTAATCATCCAAAATATTGCGGACCCGTTCCTCCACCGGCAATTCAATCATAATTTTCGTGCCGCGCGCTTTGTTTTCCATCAAAAATTCCGGCACCACTACTTTTCCGATTCTTTTGCTTTCCGCTTCCATCAGAATATACGGCGCATTTTTCAATTGTAAAATGCGCTCTGCCAACAAAGCATCGAACGTTTTCTGGTTATGGGAGCTTAGGCCGATATCCCCGAAAATGCTGCCGCGATGATTGGCCATGCCTTCCAGGTCAAGGACCGGATAGCCTTCCGAAGCAAGCGCCCGGAGCATATACGTTTTACCGGTGCCTGTATAGCCGCCCAGCACATACGTAACCGGATGAAAGTCCATATTTTCAAGCAGACCTGTCACCCATTTCCGGTAGGCGCGGTAGCCTCCCTGGAGCCGGTAGGCATGGATGTCCATCAGATCCAAAACGGTTGCCGCCGTTTTGCTCCGCATACCGCCGCGCCAGCAAAATACCGCTTTTTCCCCTTCTATTTCACGGAAAGCCTCGATAAAACCGGGCAACTTTTTCGAAAAAATTTCAAGTCCGCGTTCTTTCGCAGCGCGGTTGCCGGATTGGGCATAAATCGTCCCCACTTCCGCCCGTTCTTCATCATTAAATAAAGGAATATTCACGCTCCCCGGAATCGTTGCGTTCCGGTATTCGGAAGGGGAACGGACATCCACCCATGTGAGCTGCTTTTTCTCCATCCGTTTTCTTGCTTCTTCAATGGTAATGTCTTGAAACAAATATTTCCCGCCTTTCTATGGTTCCTGATGGGACTATTGCACTTTGATACGGCCGGGATGACTCGCGACGACTTCACCGATCAGGCTGGCTTCCACCCCTGATTTTACAAGTTCTTCGAGCAGCTGTTCCGCTTCATCGCCGGCAACGGACAGCAATAGGCCGCCTGATGTGACCGCATCACTTAAAATCCATTTATCTATTTGGTCCATGCCTTCTGGGAAGTCGACGACATTTTCAATATGGGCAAAATTATTCTTTGTGCCGCCCGGAACAGCACCTGCTTCCGCCAGTTCACGCACGCGCGGCAGCACCGGCACTTTGTCTTGGTAAATACGGAGCCCATTTTTGCTCCCCTGCGCCATTTCGGATGCATGGCCCAAAAGCCCGAACCCGGTCACATCGGTCGAAGCATGGATGGTGTAATCCCGGGAAATTTCAGCTGCTTTTTTATTTAAGGTGGCCATGACATTGGTCACGCGTGTGATCTCTTCTTCCGTTAATAAATCCCGTTTAATGGAAGTGGTCAAAATCCCGACCCCGATCGGTTTCGTCAATATCAGCTTGTCCCCCGGTTTGGCCCCTGCATTCGTGCGGATATTTGCCGGGTGGATCGTGCCAGTCACCGCCATCCCGAATTTAGGTTCCTGGTCATCAATCGAATGCCCACCGGCTAAAGTGACCCCGGCTTCTTTGCACTTATCACCGGCGCCTTTTAAAATATCGGCAAGAATGGCTTTGTCGAGGGTATGGATCGGAAAAGCAACAATATTCAGCGCAGTTAGCGGCGTACCGCCCATGGCATAAATATCACTAATTGCGTTTGCCGCCGCCACCTGGCCGAATGCATAAGGGTCATTGACAATCGGTGTAAAAAAGTCGACTGTCTGCACGATTGCCAAATCATCCGTCAGCTTGTAAACGCCGGCATCATCGTTCGTATCGAGCCCGACAAGCAAATTCGGATCCGCTGCCTTCGGTGGCAGCGTCCGCATCACCTGCTGCAAATCCGCCGGACCGATTTTGCATCCGCATCCGCCTTTTGTTGTCAGTGAAGTCAATTTTATTTTTTCTGATTGTGCCATATTGCATCAACCTGACCTTTCTTAAAGCATGTCTGATCCTTGTACCATTATAGACCACTTCGCAGCAAAATGCATTTTCTTCCGCTCCGTCCGCCTAATGAGGACGCTGAAAACGGATCCCGGTGGTGAAACCAGGCAGGTCGGGATAAACCCGCAACCCATTATGGT
This sequence comes from Weizmannia agrestimuris, assembly GCF_943193165.1. Lineage (NCBI taxonomy): Bacteria > Bacillati > Bacillota > Bacilli > Caryophanales > Bacillaceae > Heyndrickxia > Weizmannia agrestimuris. Next base: position 226,757 of record NZ_CALPDC010000002.1, on the reverse strand, counting down.
ATAATAAAGGAAACAAATTTTTGAGGTGATCGCGTTGAAACTGGCATTTATATCCGATATTCACGGCAATGCGCATGCGCTCGAAGCCGTGCTGGAAGATATTGAACAAAAGCGGGCCGATAAAATTTTTGTCCTCGGCGATCTTTGCTTTCGCGGCCCGGAACCACAGCGGGCATATGAGATGGTGATGGCTTTAAATACGGAAGTGATTAAAGGAAATGCTGATGAATGGGTGTACAGGGGTGTCGGCATGAACGAAGTGCCGGAAAAGGCTTATGAAATGATGAACCGGGAGCGGGACTGGACGGTTTCCCGGATGGAGCAGAATGCAGTGGAGTCGTTGCACCAGCTCCCCGAAGAGGTAAAATACGAATACGGCGGCATCAAAATTCACGGATTTCACGCCACCCCGTACAGTTTGTTTGAAAATGTGCCGCCGGATAGTGAAAACAGCAAGTTGAAAGAGAAGTTAATGCAGGAAGACGCGGATATTTATTTATACGCGCACATCCACCTGCCGTTTATCCGCACGTTTGATGGCAAAACGTTTGTCAATCTCGGCAGTGTCGGTCTGCCGTTTGACGGGATCGCCAAAGCCTCTTATGCGATGGTGGAAATTGGCGATCACGATTACCAGGTTTCCAATGTCCGTGTTTCCTACGATGTGCAAAAGACGATCGGGTTATTTGAAGCTTCCGATTATCCGAATAAAGACAAGCTGATCGACATTTTAACCCGGGCAAAAAATGATTGAACCCACCCCCGGTTTTAACCGGGGGTTTTTTTCGGCAGAAGTTTTTGTGAAATTTTTCACGAAAGAGCATAAAAAAGCGCAGCAGCCCCATGCCAAAAAAGAGACAGCCTTTGGCATCACCCGCCATTTATTTTTTCACCTTATTATGTTATCATTAACAATTGGTATAAATTTTACTGTCATAGAAATGGAGATGTTGTTGCTTTGGCTGTTGTGAATCATACGGCAAAACCTGAACAGCAATCCGGGAAAAAGGCGGCCTGGCTTGCCGTTTTGTTTCTCGTCATTGCCGGATTCGGCCTTTTTTATGTAAAATGGTGGCCGTACTATGAGAAGTCTTTGCTTGCCGCCCATACGCATTCCATCGGGACGTCGATTCTCGGGGATCCGGGCAAATCGGCATCATTTTCATGGGATGGCACCTTCCAATATGTGATCGCGTATTTTCAGGCTGTTTGGAAAGCGGCCGTGCTCGGCATTTTGCTCGGTTCGCTCGTGCAAGTGCTCCTGCCTTCTGCATGGCTGCTTAAAGTGCTCGGCAAAACGTCATTTGGAAGTACGGTCATTGCCGGAGCGAGCGCCATTCCCGGCATGATGTGCACATGCTGCGCAGCACCGATTGCAGTCGGGCTGCGCAAAAAACAAGTGTCCACACCTGCGGCACTCGCCTTTTGGATTGGTAACCCGATGCTGAATCCGGCAACGCTGATTTTCATGGCTTTTGTATTATCATGGAAATTTACCCTTCTCCGCATCGTCGCAGGGCTTATCATGACGTTCGGGGTCAGCTGGCTGGCGGGCCGGCTTGTGAAAAACGAACAACCGGTGAACATCCGCCAGTTCGAGCCAGATGCCGGAGAAAACAACGGGTCCTTTTTCTTAAGATGGGGAAAGGCCGCCGGAAATATGATCCTGTATCTTGTTCCGGCTTATTTGCTTTCGGTTGTTGTGTTAAGTGCGGCCCGTTTCTGGTTGTTTCCGGCATTCGGCCAGCATGCCGGAAACAGCATTACGGCGGTGATCCTGCTTGCTCTTGCCGGCATGCTGTTTGTCATTCCGACAGCAGCTGAAATTCCGATTGTCCAGACGATGATGGCTTTCGGGCTCGGGACAGGTCCGGCCAGCGCACTGCTTGTGACGCTTCCGGCCATCAGCCTTCCTTCCTTGATCATGGTTGGCCGGTCGTTTTCAAAACAAACCCTTCTGTTTGTTGCAGCCTCCTGTGTTGTGGTCGGGATTGTGGCAGGATTATGTGGAATGTTTTTTTAACCAAACGATTGCCCGGAGCATATGAATAAAACGGCGCGGCTATCTGGCCGCGCCGTTTTGCATTCATTCTCTGACTTGGCCGCTCCCGTAAATCCAATATTTTGTGGACGTTAAGGCATCCAACCCCATCGGACCGCGGGCATGCAGTTTCTGGGTGCTGATGCCGATTTCCGCCCCGTATCCGAACTCAAAACCGTCTGTAAAGCGGGTGGACGCATTATGGTACACACAGGCGGCATCCACCATGAACATGAAATGTTCCGCCCGGGCCCCGTCTTCTGTTACAATCGCCTCTGAATGTTTTGTGCCGTAACGGTTGATGTGCCGGATCGCTTCATCTGTATCTTCCACCGTTTTGACGCTGATTTTAAGCGCGAGGTATTCGCAATACCAGTCCTCTTCCGCCGCCTCTTTTGCAGCCGGAAAAATTTTTCGCACCGGCTCGTCTCCGTAAATCTCCACCCCTTTTTCGGCCAGTGCGCTAAGCAGCTTTTCACCGTGCTGGGCGAGCCAATGCGCATGGATTAAAAGCGTTTCGATAGCATTGCAGACGGATGGGCGCTGTGTTTTTGCATTGACTGCGATCCGCACGGCCATTTCCGGCTGTGCTGTTTCGTCAATATATAAATGGCAATTGCCCGCCCCGGTTTCAATCACCGGTACAGAAGCTTCGCGGACAACAGTATCAATCAGCTTTTTCCCGCCTCTCGGGATTAAGACATCAAGATAATCACGAAGGTGGAACATTTCTGTTGCCGCCTCCCTGCCTGTATCTTCGATGAGCTGGACGGCATCTTCAGGAAAGCCTGTCTCCGCCAATGCGCGGTGAATGGAAGAGACGAGCGCCTGATTTGAGCAGATGGAAGACGAGCTTCCCCTTAAAATGACCGCATTGCCCGTTTTGATCGCAAGCGTGGCAGCATCGACCGTAACATTCGGGCGCGCTTCGTAAATCATGCCGATGACACCGACCGGCACTTTCTTTTTGAGGATGAGCAATCCGTTTTCTTTCTTGATTTCCTCGACCGTTTCCCCGACCGGATCTCTTAATTTCACAAGCAGCCGGACCGCTTCTGACATATCATGGATCCGCTTCTCGTTCAGCATCATCCTGTCGAGTATATTTTCCGGAAGGCCCGCCCGGCTCCCCCGCCTGAGGTCTTTTTTGTTTTCGAAAATGATCGTTTCCCGGTCCTCAAGCAAAACACGGGCAATCGCCAAAAGCGCTTTGTTTTTTTCTTCCGTTGTTTTTTTGGCGAGTACCATGCTGATATTCTTCGCTTTTTTTCCTTTTTCTGCGGCTTCAGACATTTAACCCAGCCCCTTTCTGTTTAAAGGCACCCAATGATCGCGGTGAATGACTTCTTCTGCTGCCCGCCCGCTAGGCCTCATAAGCACGCGCAACAGCTCTTCTGCACCGTAAAGCACTTCCCCTTTTCCAAGCAGCCCTTTTGCGCCGTAGACGTCCACGACATCGCCTTTTTGGAATGTGCCGGAAATTTTTTGAATGCCTGCCGGAAGCAGGCTGCTCCCTTTTTGCAGCAAAGCCTGTTCCGCGCCGCGGTCAATGTATATTTTTCCGGCACTTTCCGAAAACAGCGCGATCCATTGTTTCCGGCTCTTTACAGCTGGGCGGGTGGCTCCGATATACGTGCCGTCCCCTTTTCCTTCGAGTATCCTGACGAGTTTATCGCACCCTTTTCCTTTTCCAATAAACACCCGGACGCCGAGGGAAACCGCTGTATTTGCGGCTTTTAACTTTGACAACATGCCGCCTGTTCCTGCTTTCGACCCGGCGCCTCCAGCCATTTTCATCATCTCGGGCGTAATATGATCGATAAAATCAATGCGCTGCGCACAACGGTCGTATTTTGGATTCGTGCTGTACAGCCCATTTACATCCGTTAAAATGATGAGGCATCCGGCGTGGACAAGCCCGCTGACAAGCGCTGACAGCATATCATTATCGCCGAAAGTCAGTTCTGAGACCGACACGGAATCATTCTCATTGATAACTGGGATGACGCCGCGGCGCAAAAGTTCTGTTATCGTTGAATAAGCGTTATGGTACCGGTCTTTTGTGGAAAAATCTTTCCGGGTCAACAAAATTTGCGCCGGTATTAAGCCGTAAGTACCGAGCGCTTCCCTGTAACGCTGGATGAGCACACTCTGGCCGATAGCAGCAGCAGCCTGCTTCCCTTTTAACGTGACGGGCCGCGCCGGGTAACCGAGCAGCCGGAACCCGCACGCGACGGCGCCGGATGAAACGACGACCACCTCATGCCCGGCTTTGTGCAATGCGACAAGGGCGCCGATATGATCGGCAAACTTCTGTTCATCGATTTCACCGGCGTCATTTGTTAAAGAACTGCTTCCGATTTTTACGACGACTCTGTTTTTCTCCATGGCTTTTCTCTCCTTCTAAAAAAGGTGAAACAAAAAGGCCTTTCCGTCCCTGTAAAAAGGACGAAAAGGCCTTGCTTTTCGCGGTACCACCTTTTTTGGGCGACATTTGCGCCCCGCTCTTTTTTGATAACGCAAAACTTTGCGCCCGGTTTTCCGGGACTCGGAAGGCAGGTTCGGCAGGCCGCCTGCTGCTGCACCTTTCAGCCTGTGGGTGCCGCTCTCTTATGCAAGGGTGATCCGCCTACTATTCCTTCGTTCACGTTCAGTATTTTTAATTATCTTACAACAGCAGTCGCAGAAATGCAAGCAAAATATTTTGCTATGCATAACCCAGGCAGCCGGGACAGAAAATAAGCTTACATGCGGATTTCCCCCGAAAATGGAAAGCAAATTACTTTCTATACGGTGAAAATTTGATATACTAGTCATGTATGAGGTTTCATCACCTTTCTTTGTGAATCTTGGTACGTAATTATGGGAGGAAATTCACAATTAGGAGGGGGGAATCAGGGAACCCGTATATTTTTTTGCATCTACATATGTGTGGGAATTCCATCAGAAAAGGAGAAATAGAAGATGGCAGAAACTTCAGCTCAAAAAGGCAATCCTGAAGAAAAACCGGAAGTAACCCCGGAAACGGCAGTCGTACAGAAAGATTTGCTGGATCAATTATTGGATCCGGAAATCCAGCAATCTTTGACGGTGTTGGTTGAAAGCCTGCCGAAAATGGCCGAACTGGTCACCATGTTAAACAAAGCCTATGATTTTGCGCAATCCATTATGACAGATAAAGTGCTGGTCAATGATTTTAAAGGCGGATTTCTAGGCTTTCTGGATCCCGTTGCCGAAAAAGCAAAGGGGCTTGCCCAAACTGCGATTGAAGCAAAAGACCGTGCCGAGACGTCCACAGACACAATCGGATTGTTCGGCCTGTTGAGGTTGCTGAAAGATCCGCAAGCCCAGAAGCTGTTCCGTTTCCTGCAGTCTTATCTTGCAGTCGCGGAAGAACGCAGCAAACAGCAGTAAGGTGAATGAGAACTAATGAAAACGGGGGATCCATATGAGTAAAAAAATTGTCATTTTAGGGGCCGGTTATGGCGGCCTGTTATCTGCGTTATCAGCGCGTGAATATTTGTCAAAAGACGATGCAGCGATCACGGTCGTAAACCGTGTGCCGGACCATCAAATTATTACGGAATTGCACCGTCTGGCGGCGGGCGGCGTTTCTGAAAAACGGGTGTCGCTTCCGCTCAGAAAACTGTTTAAAGGTAAAGATGTCGACGTTCAGGTGGATGAAGTCACAAAAATCTCGCCTGATTCGAAAGAAGTATCGCTCGGAAGCGGCTTTAAGCTGAATTACGATGTGCTCGTTGTCGCACTCGGCAGCGAAACAGCTTTCTTCGGCATTCCGGGCCTTGAAGAAAACAGCTTTCTGTTAAAATCAGTGGACGATGCGAAACGCATTCATGCCCATATCGAGTCCTGCCTTGCGCAGTATGTCAAAACGAAAAACAAAGCGGATGCCACATTTGTTGTCGGCGGTGGCGGCCTGACCGGGATTGAACTGGTTGGTGAGCTGGCGGACAAGGTGCCGGTATGGTCGAAAAAATTTGCGATCGACCCTTCCGAAATCTCGCTTATTTGTGTCGAAGCGGCGCCTTCCATTTTGCCGAACTTCGCGCCAAATCTGATTGAGCGGGCAACGAAGAGCCTGGAAGCGCGCGGCGTGCAATTTTTCACAGGCATCCCTGTTACAAAATTCCAAGACAATGTCGTGGAATTAAAAGACGGCCAGAAAATCGAAACGAAGACGCTTGTCTGGACGGGCGGCGTGCAAGGAAACCGTGTCGTTGCGAATTCCGGGATTGAAGTAAACCGCGGGCGTGCAACGGTAAACGCCTTTTTGCAATCCACTTCCCACCCGGATGTGTTTGTTGCAGGCGACAGCGCGGTTGTCTTCCCGTCAGAAGGCGCACGCCCTTATCCGCCAACAGCACAAATGTCATGGCAAATGGGCGAATTGATCGGCTATAATCTTTATGCTTATTTAAAAGGCGGAAAAATGCAGACGTTCCAGCCGGTCAACTCCGGTACGCTTGCAAGCCTCGGCAGAAAAGATGCCATTGCGTTTATCGGGGAAAACCAAACGCAATTAAAAGGCTTCCCTGCTTCCGCTATGAAAGAAGCAAGCAATATTCGTTACCTGGCCCATATTAACGGGTTATTCTCACTTGTATATTAAGGAAAAAGGCGCATCCAAACGCGGATGCGCCTTTTTTAAGCCTCTTTTTCCCCGGCAAACCTAAGTTGCAGGCCGCGCTTTTTTTCGTGCAAATTTGGCCGCAACCGGCTCTACCTGCACGAAAAAAAGCCCGGCATCACCGGGCAGCTTTACAAACCACTTTTGCTTCTTTTTTTCTTTTTGTCCATATATTCCAAATACGCCTCATCGTGGGTAAGCCATGCTTGGAACTGGCGCTTTACAAATTTTTCCGCTTCTTCAAAGGCAGAAAAAGAAGGAGACTGCTTTAAGCCTCTTGCTTCGATCGCCCAGCCTTTTTGAGGGTCTTTATAAATAAAGATCGGTTCCCCGCTGCGGTTTTGGTATAAACATCCCGCTTCCTGCCCTTTGATATTGGACTGGTTATGGGCAAAATCGCGTTTCAGCGGTTCTGTTTTAAACGTTTCGACGACAAACTGCCGGAACGCCTCTTCCGTCAGCACGGCCCCCGATGCTTTTTTGTGCCCGCCCCCGTCGTATTTTTTGGCAATTTCCGATACGTCAATATGGTCATGAATCGTCCTGAAACTGATCCGTTTCTTTCCGACCATGCAAATGGCGATATAATCGAGATGCGGGTATTCTTTTGCAACGGCATTCCCCAATTCGGAATGATGCGACTCGGCATGAATAACGCCTGCATAATAACCGTCAATCACAGCCTGGTAGACTTCCCGCTTTTTTCCATTTATATATCTTTCGATTTTTTTCTCTTCCAGATCGAGGATCTTTTCTTCCAAATCATCAAATGAAAACGTTTCACTGCCGCTAAGTTTATGTAGCAAAATCTCTTCAAACTCTTCGATCGGATACAGATAGAAAAGATCATTTAATTTTTTGGCCTGCATATTCCCGTTGCGTTCCCATTCCCATGTATCCATTTGCCGGACAAGTTCGACAAACGCGTCAACAGCACCTGTCGGGTTGATTTTTCCTTCCGCTTGCAGATACCGATAAAACAAAGAAGTGGCGCTTGCCTGTTTGCCGTCTTCCTCCACCTGGACAGAAGCCCATTCATGCTCATTTAAGTGAAGCGCGCTTTTATGGTGGTCAATCAGTTTCACTTTTCCGCCCTGTGCGGCATAGGCATCAAGAAGCTGCGCATTTTTTTCATTGACCGATAAATCGGTAATCCATAACATGTCTTCTTTATGTTCTTTTTTCAAAAAAGCTTCAACCTGGGTATTTAAACCGGACACGGAATTATACTGGATTTCAATGTCTTTGCCGAATGCAAGCCTGGCAAGAATCCCGCAGCCAAGCCCGTCCAGGTCATTGTGGGTTAATAAACGATACATCAATCTTCCTCCGAAATTCAATTTTCTGTATGGTCTCCCATACGGCTGTTTTTTCACAAAATAATGCTCTTTGCCTCCGCCCGGTTCTTGGTATATACCTTGCTGCCGTCCCCGATGACAACAAGATCGCAAATGCCGAGAAAAAGCCCGTGTTCAACAACACCTGTGTAACCATCAAGCCAGGCTCCAAACGCGCCGATATCAGGCGATTTGAGCTTTATATCCACGATATAGTGGCCGCCGTCTGTTACATACGGCCGGCCTTCTTTCATCCGGAGGACAGGGTTTAATCCTTCCCGCTCAAACGTTTTCATCAAATGCTTGTATCCGAACGGGACCACTTCCACCGGCAGCGGAAAAGCGCCAAGTTGTTGAACCATTTTCCGGGAATCCACCACCCAGATATTTCTTTTTGATGCCTTTGCCACCAGCTTTTCAAACAACAACGCCCCGCCGCCGCCTTTAATGCCATTTAAGGAAGGGTCCACTTCATCGGCCCCGTCAATGGTCACATCCATTTGTGCCGTGTCGTTCAAGTCTGCTATCGGAATGCCGCATTCGCGCGCAAGTTTTTCTGTCGCACGCGAGGTGGGCACACCGGTGATGTGCAGGCCGCTTTGCACCCGTTCCCCTAATTTTTTTATCGTGTAATAAACAGTTGAGCCGGTCCCAAGCCCGACAATCATTCCATCTTCTACGAGTTCCGCTGCTTTCTCCCCGGCCATCTTTTTCCCGTCCATACCTCTGCACCTGCCTTTACTTTGATTTTATAACAGTCTTAAAGAATTATAAAGGAAAGCGCAAACAGCCATGAAATGAAAATAAAAAAATCGCTCTGCCTTTCAAGGTTTAAACGCAACACGCACACACACGGGCCATTTTTGGATAATATAACCGGACATGCCGGGCCTTATACAAGCATACATTCACGGGCGGCCGCTTTTTGCGCTTTTTCGGGCAATCCAACAACTTTGAAGCTCGTTTTCCGTCAGGCTTTTTGTTCACCGGATCACAATGGCCTGGCTGCCCATCTGCTTCCACGCTTTCTCAAATGCTTCACGGCCAAGCTGCTTATTTTTTGTTCCATACGGGTCATTCACATAAATATGGCCTGGATCGTACCCTGTAATGACAACACTGTGTTCGCTGTATGTGATGTTAATACTTCCCTGGGGCGTGTCCCATGTTTTGAAATCAGAAACCGGCTGAAACCGGGCTGTCGTAATCACCCAGACAGCATGCCCTTCCTCAACATTTTCCAGGATTTTTGAAAAAGGCTGTCCCGTTAAATCCGCCGCTCTTTTGCCGGCATATTTTTTGGCCAGTTCAAAAACAGGGCCGTGGTACACGCCATACCCGGGACCATCCTCCATGTTCCCGACAAAACCTGCGTTCGGATTGCCGTGCTGCCCGTTTTTATAGGTAAACGGCACATACTTGATTTCTTCCGCCAATTGATTCTTGGTCACATGAAAACCGTTATCGACAAGCAGCATCGCGAGGCTTGTCACTTCACAGCCGTTATAAAGGCGGGGCGCATCCATTTGCCTGATAATCGGCACATCGAGCAGTTTTTTGGCAGCAGCGTTATTTTGCGCGGATTTTTGGGCCGATTCTTTATGGGTCAGATACTCATTTAAGGCGAGCAACATGACGATCAATACGATTGCTGCAAAAATGAGCCTGGATGATTTCATCTGTGCTACTCCCCTTTCGGTTATGGCGAAAGCATTCACCGTCTTTCCGTTCTTTCCTGTATGCACTTTAACCCCTGCCGGCCGGGGAAGCGCACGGGAAACTGTCTGTCCCGCTTTTAAGCCGGCCACGGGAAGCCGCCATTCCTGCAGAGAAACCAGTCTTGAATTATTATATGGATAAATTGGAAAGAACTCAACTCCGCGTAAGAGCAATCCAAAATGAACATCAAAGGACTGCTGTTATGTAATCTCACGTGCCGATGAAAAATACGTATATTTTTGTCAGGTTTTCTTACACAAAGATGGTCTAAACGGCTTTTTTGGTATATATTAATAAAAACACCTTACAAAGGGAGGATGCACCGGTGGCAACGAATGAATCATACTTGGAAAAGAAAGTCATCTCGATCGGAACGGTATGTGAATTAACCGGCTTAAGTGAAAGAAGAATCCGCTACTATGAAGAAAGGAAATTGATTTTCCCGGAACGGACAAACAGAGGGATCCGGAAATATTCATTTACCGATGTTGAACGCCTGATGGACATCGCCAATAAACGTGAAGAAGGCATCCAGACTGCGGAAATCCGCAAAGAATATATGAAAGAGAAAAAATACAATGAACGCACGATGCGCGAACAAGTCATCCGCGGCCAGCTGAATGCTTATTTCCGCACAAGAGAATAATGCATCAAACGGCAGCCGGGCAGGCTGCCGTTTGCGCAAGCTGTTTATTCATACACGCTCCGGATATCCGTGTTTGCAGGAAGGGCGAACGGATTGTCCTTGTTAATATGGTCATAGAACATAATCCCGTTCAAGTGGTCCATCTCATGCTGAAAAACAATCGCGGGATAGCCCTTTAATTTAATGAGCACTTCATTCCCGTCCAAATCGTATGCCTTTACTTTAATCCGTTCATAACGCGGCACAAAACCATCCACTTTCCGGTCAACCGACAGGCAGCCTTCCCCTTGCGGAAGGTAGATCATCGATATCGAATGGCTGACCAGTTTTGGATTAAAAACCGTGTACGCCTTTTCACCGTCTTCATCCGCAATATAAACGGCAAACATCCTTTTATTAAGGCCGATCTGATTTGCGGACAATCCAACGCCTGCACGCAAATTGCATTTGCCGGCAATCTCCGGATCCTGGCTGTTTTTTAAAAACTGGAGCATGCAGCGCAGTTCCGCTTTGTCTTCTTCAGTTGGCGGCATGTTCACTTCATCCAGCACTTTTCTTAAAATCGGATCGCCTTCCCTGACGATATCATCCATTGTAATCATATAATCATCATTATATTTGCTCATAGATTGAACCCTCATCTGCCTTTTTCCTGAAATTCTATTTACCCGGCACGGGACGGCCCCGGAACCGGCTGCCATTATACCTGTTTGGACATTGTTAATCTTACCATACCGCAGCAAAAAAATCTAAACAGACGGAACGCCGGACACGGTTTCCGCCAATGCGAACCCCCTGCCTATCATAAACCGGGCACACCTTTTAAAGGGCGGCCCGGTATTTTCAGCTTTTTGCCGTTTTGGCCCGAGATGGAGCGTCCGGCGCACAACAGCTTGCTGTATTGCAGTGGTTTTTCAATGCACAGGAAGCGCACTGCCCTTCCCTGCTTTTTTTGATAAAACGGATCAGCGTAAATGCCGCATAAGCAAAAATCACAACACCGAGCAAAATACTAAATAACATCGGAACATTCCCCCGTTTTAAAAAGCGATGAACCGCCCAATATTGTAAATCAGAAAAGCGATCAAGTAAGCAATCACAAGTGCATAAGCGATCGAAAAAAGCGTCACTTTCCCCGAACCGGTTTCTTTATGGATAATGGCCACGGTCGAAAGGCATGGAATGTATAAAAGAATGAATACCATGAAACTATAGGCCGAAAGCGGTGTAAAAGCATGGGAAATCACACCTGCCAGAGATGCGCCGTCTGGAACAAAATAGAGGACGTTCATCGTCGAAACGACCACTTCTTTTGCCATAAAACCGGTCAGAAGGGCAGCCGCGGCCTGCCATGTTCCAAAACCGAGCGGCTTGAAGACAGGCGCAATCCATCCGCATAGGATCGCCATAAAACTTTTATCGACAGGCACATTGAATCCGCCCGGCCCCGCATTCGAAATGAGCCAAATGGCTACCGTGCCACCGAAAATCAAAGTCCCTGCTTTCCGGACGAAACCTTTCCCTTTATCCCATGTGCTTCTGTACAAACTCCGCGCATTCGGCACGCGGTACGGCGGCAGTTCAATGACAAAAACAGAACCTTCCGTTTTTACCACCATTGAAAATACTTTGGCAAGCAAAAGCGCAACGACAATGCCGAGCACATACAGCGACAGGACAATGAGTGCCTGATGGTGGCGGAAAAAAGCCGCGACAAACAAACTGTAGACCGAAAGCCGCGCAGAACAGGACATCAATGGGGTCAAAAGCGTCGTTAACAGCCGCTCTTTCGGCTGTTCAATCGTCCTTGCTGCCATGACGCCGGGCACATTGCAGCCGAAGCCGATAATAAGCGGAATAAACGCTTTTCCGTTCAAGCCGACTGATTCCATCACCCTGTCCATGACCATCGCTACCCGTGCCATATATCCGGAATCTTCAATCACCGAGATAAAGAAAAACAAAACAAAAATTTGCGGCACAAAAACGAGAACGCCGCCAACTCCGGCCACAATCCCGTTTAACACAAGATCACGGATAAACGGTGTTGCCCCCGCTTCTTTCAACCCTGCTTCAATCCAGGCGGTCAGCGGGCCTGAAAAAAACTTGTCAAGCCAATCCGATAAAGGGGTGCCGAGCCAGTTGAATGTAATGCAAAATACCAAATACATCATCACAAGAAAGATCGGCACGCCAAGGTATTTATTCGTGACGACGGCATCTATTTTCTCCGTCAGCGTTTTCTTTTCTGCCGCCGTTTTTTCAACAGCGGTTTCCATTAGCCTGTCAATAAATTGCTGCCGCTTTTTAAACATTTCCTGCTTAATGGAAGTATGCGGGTTGGCGGCACGGAGCCTGCGCTCCACACCCGCGCAAAAATCTTCGAGTTCCGGCTTTACATTCATAAACGCCGGAATTTGGCGAATCACTTCATTGCCTTCCAAAAACTGGAGCGCCAGCCATCGTTTGTTCAATGACCGGAAATCCGGCAGCCGGTCCATGAGATAGGTCGCCGCATGCTCCAATTCATCGCCGTAATCAATACGGAAATCGGGCACAACCGCCTTTTCTTGCATCTGCTCCGATATGGCCTTGCATCCTTTTCCTGTCCTTGCAATAATCGGCACGACTGGAATGCCGAGGGCTTCTGCAAGTGAACGATCGTTCACTTTCATGCCGCGCGATTTTGCAACATCTATCATATTCAGCCCGATCAAAACCGGCTTTCCGTACTCCATCAATTGGATGGTCAAATGCAGGTTCCGTGCAAGCTGGGAAGCGTCGACGATATTCAAAACGGATGTGAAGTCTTCCTCAATTAAGAATCTCGATGCCACCGCTTCATCTTTAGAAAGCGGGTTCAAGGCATAAATACCGGGCAAATCAATCAGCACCCCGGCATTTTCCTTCAGCTGGCCCACCTTTTTTTCAACGGTGACACCTGTCCAGTTTCCAACATATTCATATGATCCGGTAAGCTCATTAAAGAGTGATGTTTTTCCCGTATTGGGGTTTCCAAATAAAGCGACCTGCATTATAAACACTCCACTTGGATCCGCATTGCTTCTTTTTTGCGGATGCCGATGCACTGCCCGCTGACTTCAAGCATGCAAGGCCCGCCGAAAGGCAATCCGCATTTATAACAAACTTCCCGGCCTTCAAGCACACCCAAATCAAGAAGGCGCCTTTGAATACTTTGATCAATGCTTGATAAATCTGTAATAATCCCTTTGCTTCCGGGTTTCAGTTCGGTCAAGACCATGGTATGCCCCTCCCAGAGATAGAGAAATAGCGTCTGTTCATTGATAATGATTATCATTCTATATTCCTATCATACCGCATTTCATTGTGAGCGTCTATCTTATTTTCAGGAAACAAGGGAAACTTTCACATATTTATGTGAAATTATTCACATAAATATGCATTGACAGCCGGCTTGTCCGCCACAACATGCAAAAAGCGGGCCCCTTAAAGGAGTCCCGCTTTTTGCGGCAAATGCACGCCGCTTTTTTCAATGCGGCGGACAGCTTCCATAAGCCTTTCTTCATCCTGTACAAGCGCGATTCTGACATATCCTTCGCCGTGGGGACCAAAGGCGTTGCCAGGCGTAACCACAACGCCGGCTTTGTCCATCAGTTCATATGTAAAAGCGAGGGACTTTTTGCCTTCCGGGATTTTGGCCCACAAAAACATCGTAGCATCAGACGGGCGGATTTCCCAGCCGATCCGCGATAATCCGGAAACAAACAAATCCCTTCTTTTCTCATACAGTGCAGCATTGTGGCGCGCGAATTCCTTGCCGTTTGCCAAAGCAGCGGCAGCCGCCCTTTGGACCGGTTCAAAAATGCCGTAATCCATATGCGATTTCATTTGGGCAAACAGCCGGATCACTTCCCGGTTCCCTGCCAGAAAACCGATCCGTGCCCCCGCCAGGTTAAAGCTTTTCGATAAGGAATTAAATTCAACCCCCACATCTTTTGCCCCGTCAACAGACAGGAAACTGATCGGCTTTTTCCCGTTAAAGACGAGTTCACAATAGGCAAAATCGTGGACGACGACGAGATCATATTGTTTTGCAAACCGGACGGCTTCTTCAAAAAACTTTTTCTCAGCAAGCACCGGGATTGGGTTGCCCGGAAAATTCAGCATCATCATTTTCGCTTTTTTTGCGATCTCTTCCGGGATTTTTGACAAATCCGGCATAAATCCGTTCTCTTCCAGAAGTGGCATCGGATAAGGTACGGCTTCCGCCAGTTTTACCCCTGATTCATAGGCTGTATAACCGGGATCCGGAACGAGAATGATATCGCCGGGGTTACAAAAGACGAGTGGAAGATGGATAATGCCATCCTGGGAACCCGCAAGCTGAATGATTTCGTGTTCAGGATCCAGTTTCACTCCGAACTGTTCGTAATACCGGGCCGCCGCCTCGTAGAAAGCTCCGATCCCGGAAATTGTATACCCGTATTGGCGTGGGTCAGCTGCATTTCGGGCCATTTCTTCCATTACAAAAGCAGGCGGTGCCTGATCCGGACTCCCGATGCTTAAGTCAATCATCCGGTTGCCTTCTTCTATTTTTTTCTTTTTGTACGCCAAAAGCTCATTGAATATCAACGTCGGTAACTGGTTCATGCGTCTTGCAGTGTCAACCAAAAGCTTTTCCTCCCAATTTCCCGGTCCTAGGGCTTTGTGTGCCTGTTCCAGGATGCATTAGCATAAGATTAAAAGGTTTATAATGATTTATTGTACCACACTTTCCGGCATCCTGGGAGCTGTTATCATACAGTTATAGTTGGAAGCGAAGGATCCGGCCTGATTAAAAGCCTGACGATTGCGTAAGAAGCCCGTTTCTTATGCTTTTGATTCCGTAGCCACGTTTGCATCCGCTTGTTCAATCCGGTTTGCGGAGTTGTTTTTCCGCCATCTGAAGCTGTGCCGCCACTTGTGCATGTCCTGTTCCCCCGGCGCTGTTCCGCATTTTTACAACATGAACCGGTTTCAGCACTTCAAAAATATCGGCCTCAAAAAGCGGGCTGAACGACTGGTATTCATCCAGTGTCAGGTCAAGCAAATACTTGCCGTGCTGAATGCCATAAAGGACAATCTGCCCGATCACCGCATGCGCCTCACGGAACGGCAGCCCTTTTTTTGCCAAATAATCGGCAATATCGGTTGCATTCGCGTAATCGTTCGAGACAGCCCGGAACATCTTCTCCCGGTTCACTTTCATCGTTTCAATCATCGGCGCAAGCAGCTTAAGCGCCCCTTGAAGCGTATCAGCCGTATCAAAAATGCCTTCTTTATCTTCCTGCATGTCTTTATTATAGGCAAGCGGCAACCCTTTCAGGACGGTCAACAGCCCGATGAGGTTCCCGAACACCCTTCCCGTTTTCCCGCGCAAAAGTTCGGGGACATCGGGATTTTTCTTTTGTGGCATAATGCTTGACCCCGTGCAAAAAGAATCATCCAGCTCGATAAACTGGAATTCCTGGCTCGACCACAGCACCAGTTCTTCCGACAAACGGGAAATATGCGTCATCAATATAGCGGCATTTGCCAAAAATTCAAGCACAAAGTCGCGGTCGCTGACAGCATCCAGGCTGTTCGGATAAATGCGGGAAAATCCGAGCAGTTCGCGCGTCCGTTCCCTGTCAATCGGAAAAGTCGTCCCGGCAAGCGCCCCGGCACCGAGCGGCAGCCAGTCCGTCCGCTTTAAGCTGTCTGAAAATCTCTCTTTATCACGTTCCAGCATCCAAAAATAAGCGAGAAGATGGTGGGCAAACAACACCGGCTGCGCCCGTTGCAGATGGGTGTAACCGGGCATCATCGTTTCTTTGTTTTCTTTTGCTTTCGTCACGATGGCTTCCTGGACGAGCGCAATCAGGCGGATCATTTCTTTTGTCGTTTTCCGGACATACAGGTGCATATCGGTCGCAACCTGGTCATTCCGGCTCCGCCCTGTATGCAGCTTCCCGCCGGCAGGGCCGATTTCATCCATCAACATTTTTTCGATATTCATATGGATATCTTCATTCTCAACTGTAAATGCTGCTTCTCCGTTTTTGATTTTTTCGGCAATTTTCCGAAGCCCTGCTTTGATCTGTTCCACATCGTTTTCAGGCAAAATGCCGCATTCGCCGAGCATTTGGACATGGGCAAGGCTCCCTTCAATATCTTCAAAAGCAAGCCTTTGGTCATATCCGATCGAAGCTGTATAGCTTTCAACAAGCTGATTCGTTTCCTTTGTAAAACGTCCGCCCCAAAGCTTTGACAATGTCATTTCCTCCTGCTGCAATAGAATTAAAAAATGAAGGCTGCACGGCAAACCGCCACAGCCTTCCGGATATTTTACCGTTTTCTCCCGGCCCGGTAAACAAGTGAAAAATACCTGAACGGGCCGGTTCCAACCTTGAAATTTGCCGTGCTTATGATTTAACATCAGGAACAGCGGCCAAATGGCTTATTGATTTAGCACTTTCCCGTTTTCCTGGATTTCGGCAAATACTTTTGTCGGCAGCCCCCACAGTTTGATGAAGCCGACTGCAGCATTATGGTCAAACGAATCGCCTTTCAAATAGGTCGCCAGTTCTTCATTATACAGGCTGTACGGGGATTTTCTTGCCACTACCGTGTGGGTGCCTTTAAACAGTTTCACGCGGACCGTGCCGGTGACCGTTTTCTGTGTTTCCTCGACAAACGCATCGAGCGCGGCCTTTAACGGCGAATACCAGAGTCCTTCATAAATGATTTTGGTCAACTGCTGTTCCACCGTTGTTTTAAATTGTGTCACTTCACGCGGCAGCGTTAAAAATTCCAGTTCTTTATGGGCATTGATCAGCACGACTGCAGCAGGGTTTTCGTATACTTCGCGCGATTTGATCCCGACAAGGCGGTTTTCAATATGGTCGATTCTGCCGATGCCATGCTTGCCGGCTGTCAGGTTCAGCTCTTCGATCATTTGGACGAGGCCCATCGCTTTGCCGTTTAAGGCAACCGGGACGCCTTTTTCAAACGTAATTTCAATATATTCTGGCTCATCCGGCGTCATTTCGACCGGCGCAGTCCAGTCGAATGCTGCTTCCGGCGCTTCGTTCCAAGGATTTTCAAGGACGCCGGCTTCGCACGCTCTTCCCCATATATTGGCATCAATCGAAAACGGATTATCTAAGTCTACCGGAATCGGAATATTGTTTTTCTCCGCATATGCAATTTCTTCATCGCGGGTCATGCCCCATTCACGGACAGGCGCAACGACTTTCAGGTTCGGGTTCAGCGCCTGAACGGACACTTCAAAACGGACCTGGTCGTTCCCTTTTCCGGTACAGCCGTGCGCCACGGCAACGGCGCCTTCCTGTTCCGCGACATCCACTAGAAGCTTTGAAATAAGCGGGCGGCTAATCGCAGAAGACAGCGGATATTTTCCTTCATAGAGCGCATTTGCCTTTAATGCCGGCAATATATAATCTTTTGCAAGCATTTCTTTCCCATCTATGATCACAGCTTTGATTGCACCGACATTCAGCGCTTTCTGGCGGATCGCATTTAAATCTTTGCCTTCGCCGACGTCAATGCCAAGAGCAATAACATCATAGCCGTATTTTTCCTGAATCCATTTAATCGATACGGATGTATCCAAACCGCCTGAGTAGGCCAATACAATTTTTTCCTTTGCCATTTCTCTCTCCCTACCTCTTTGTATAATTAATATTGAAGTTGAATTTTTATACACCTATTATATCGGATTCATTCAACATTTTCCAGTAGTTTTTTTAAAATGGCTTTATGGGCATGGAGCCGGTTCTCCGCCTCGTCAAAAACCGCGGAATGCGGGCCGTCAATGACCGCCTCCGTGACTTCTTCGCCGCGGTGGGCGGGCAGGCAATGGAGGAAAAGAAAATCTTTTTTTGCCAGTTTGCATAATGATTCATTTACCTGATAATCTTGTAAATCTTCGAGCCGTTTCTTCGTTTCGTCTTCCTGCCCCATGCTCGCCCACACATCGGTGATGACCACATCGGCATTCCGGATCATTTCTTCCGGGTTTTGGCCCACTTCAATACAGACCCCTTTTTTGGCCGCTTCTTTTTGAGCCTCGGCAAGAATGCCGGCATTCGGCAAATAGCCTTCCGGGGCAGCGACGGACATATGCATGCCCACCTTTGCCGCCCCCTCGAGCAATGAGTGGCACATATTGTTATTGCCGTCCCCGAGGTAGCAGATTTTAAGCCCGGCCAGTTGTCCTTTATATTCCTGAATGGTCAGCAAATCAGCCAAAACCTGGGTCGGATGGTGCAGATCGGTCAGCCCGTTGATTACAGGGACATCTGCGTGGCGCGCAAAAGACTCGATGGTTTCGTGCGCGAATGTGCGGATCATCAGGCAGTCGACATAACGCGACAACACTTTTGCCGTGTCATGGATCGTCTCGCCGCGCCCGAGCTGAATATCCCTTGAACTGAGGAAAAGAGCGTGGCCGCCGAGCTGGAGCATGCCGGCTTCAAAAGAAACCCGGGTGCGCGTGGATGATTTTTCAAAAATCATTCCGAGCACTTTCCCTTTTAAGTACGGGGTCTCCTTCCCTTCTTTATGCGCTTTTTTTAAAGCGGCCGCTTCCTGAAGCAGATCGTTCAACTCCTCTTCCTGCAGCGCGCCGATTGTTAAAAAATCTTTCTTTTTCGTACGGGCCAATGTCGCCATCTGTATCTTCCTTTC
Source organism: Weizmannia agrestimuris (assembly GCF_943193165.1). Lineage (NCBI taxonomy): Bacteria > Bacillati > Bacillota > Bacilli > Caryophanales > Bacillaceae > Heyndrickxia > Weizmannia agrestimuris. Next base: position 207,654 of record NZ_CALPDC010000002.1, on the reverse strand, counting down.
TGCTAAACTTCTGCTTTTATACGGTTAAAATCGTGAAGCGGGGCCACTTTTGGCGTTGTCCCTGTGGCATAGCGGGTAATGGCTTCCAATGTATCCAGACAGGTAAACAGCGGAATATGGAAACGCATCGCTGCTTCACGCAGCTTGCTGCCGCCCCTTCTTTGGTCCCGCCCTTTTGTCGGGATGACCACCGCAGCGGTTACGGGTTGCTGTTCGAAAAAGGCGGGGGCATCCTCAAGGCCTACTGTTTCCGCCGCCACGCCGTTTTTCGCCAGGAACCGGGCCGTATGTTCCGTTGCGGCAATCCGGTAGCCTCTGTCCGCCAGTGTTTTCAATACCGGGAGCGCGGCTGCTTTTTCGCGGTCCGTCACCGAGCAAAATACAAATTGTTCTTCAAGCGGCGGCTCAAACACCGGGTCATGGACGGACAGAAGCGTTTTTTCGAGTGCTTCCCCGAATGTCCGGGCAAGGCCGAGCACCTCGCCTGTTGATTTCATTTCAGGCCCTAAAACAGGATCGACATCTTTCAGTTTTGTATAGGAAAATACCGGTGCCTTCACGGCGACAAGTTCCGGCGGTGCAGGAAGCCCTTTTTCCGCAAGCGGTTTTCCGAGTTGTACGGCAATGGCGAGATCAATCATCGGAATGCCGGTGACTTTGCTTAAAATTGGGACGGTTCTTGAAGCACGCGGATTCACTTCCAGCACATAAACGGTCCCTTCATAAATTAAAAACTGGATATTGGCAATGCCTTTGATTTTGCCCTTTAAACAGATTTTTTCGGCATACCGGATAAGCGTTTCCTGCACAGACGGGCTTAAATGCTGGTGCGGATAAACGGCCATGCTGTCGCCGGAGTGGACGCCCGCTTTTTCAATATGTTCAAAAATGCCCGGGATGAGCACCTTCTCCCCGTCACAAATGCAGTCGAGTTCGCATTCCGTACCCGGCAAATACTGGTCAATCATAAGCGGCCAACTTTTTTCGCTTGCGTACTTCAACGCATCAGCATAAGCGTTGAGTTCGTCCTCGTGGTAAAAAATGAACATTGACTGTCCGCCAATAACATAGGACGGGCGGACAAGCACTGGAAACGACAGGTCTTTTGCTGCCCGTTTCAGTTCTTCTGCATCATAGGCGGTATGCCCTTTAATATGCGGAATGCCAAGCTCATCCAGCAGCTTGTAAAAAAGGTTGCGATCCTCAAGCTGGTCGATTTGTTCCACGTTCGTTCCAAACAGTTTCACGCCTTCAGCTTCAAGGCTCGATGCGACATTGATCGCGGTCTGGCCGCCGAATTGCGTGAAGACGCCGGCCACCTGCTCTTTTTCAATAATATGCAGCAAATCTTCCGGGCGCAGCGGGTCAAAATACAATTTATCCGCCATTGAAAAATCGGTGCTGACCGTCTCCGGATTGTTGTTTACAACAATCGTTTCATAGCCAAGTTGTTTGAGCGCCATAACGGCATGGACCGAGCAGTAATCAAATTCAATTCCCTGCCCGATGCGGATCGGTCCGGAACCGATGATCAGCACTTTCGGGCGGTTTGATACTTCCACTTCATCCCGGCCGCCCCAGGTGGAATAGTAGTACGGCGTTTGCGCCTCAAACTCGGCGGCACAGGTGTCCACAAGTTTATAAACCGGCATAAGCCCGAGCTGTTTTCTTTTTTCGCGCACCGCTTTTTCGCTGCATCCGCATAATGCCGAAAGACGCTCATCACTGATGTTCATTTTTTTGGCAGCGCGCAGCAAAGCAGCCGGCATCGTATCGATCGTATATTGCTTGCATGTTTCTTCCATATCCACGATATTTTTTATTTTTTCAAGAAACCAGCGGTCGATTTCCGTGTATTTTTCAATGTCATCCAGCGCCATGCCTTTACGCATCGCTTCCGCCACCGCAAACAGGCGGATATCGGTCGCTTCCGTTAAAAGCGGGACCAAATCATCCGGCTGTTTTTCAGCAAGCGCCGGATAGAACAGACCTGAAAGCCCGAGTTCAAGCGAACGGATTCCTTTGTTAAGCGCTCCTTCAAATGTGCGGTCGATCGCCATTGCTTCGCCGGTCGCCTTCATTTGCGTGCCAAGTTTCCGGTCCGCTTCCGTAAATTTGTCGAACGGAAAGCGCGGAATTTTCACGACAACATAATCAAGGGCCGGTTCGAAGGAAGCAAACGTGTTGCCGGTTACCGGGTTTAAAATTTCATCCAGATGATAGCCGATTGCGCATTTCGTGGCAATGCGGGCGATCGGGTAACCGGTTGCTTTCGAAGCCAAGGCGGATGACCGGCTGACGCGCGGATTGACTTCAATAATATTGTACTGGTCGGAGTGGGGATCGAGCGCAAATTGGATGTTGCACCCGCCGATCACCCCGAGCGCGCGAATCACTTTTAAAGAAGCGTCCCGGAGCAGCTGGTACTGCACATCCGATAAAGTCTGCGATGGCGCGACCACAATCGAGTCGCCCGTATGCACTCCGACCGGATCGATATTTTCCATATTGCAGACAATGATGCACGTGTCGTTTGCATCGCGCACGACTTCGTATTCAATTTCTTTCCAGCCTTTGATGCTTTTTTCAAGCAGCACCTGGTGGATCGGGCTCAGGTCAAGGCCGCGCTGGAGCACTTCCCGAAGTTCTTCATCATTGGCTGCAAATCCCCCGCCGGAGCCGCCAAGCGTATAAGCGGGGCGGATAATGACGGGGTAGCCGATTTTTTTCGCAAATGCCAGCCCGTCTTCCATATTTTCCACAATTTTTGACGGCGGGATCGGTTCCCCGATATCAAGCATCAACTGGCGGAACTTTTCGCGGTCTTCCCCCTTCTGGATCGAATCCACCGGTGTCCCGAGCAATTGTACCCCATACTTATCGAGAATCCCCGCTTCATAGAGCTGGACGGTGAGATTCAGGCCGGTTTGCCCGCCCAATGTCCCGATAATGCCGTCCGGACGCTCTTTTTGTAAAATCTGTTCTATCGACTCCACCGTCAGCGGGTCAAAATAAATCCGGTCGGCCATTTCTTCATCAGTCATGATCGTTGCCGGATTGCTGTTGACAAGCACGACTTCAATTCCTTCTTCTTTCAAGGCAAGGCAGCTCTGCGTACCCGCATAATCAAATTCGGCGGCCTGGCCGATAACAATCGGGCCGGAGCCGATCACAAGCACTTTTTTGATCGATTTATTGAATGGCATAAGACAAAACTCCCGCTCTTTGTTGTACTCGTTGTAAAAAGTGGTCAAAAATGTATTCGGAATCACGCGGCCCCGGATGTGCTTCCGGGTGGAACTGGACGGAATAGACCGGCAAGTCCGGATGGATGCAGCCTTCAACCGTGCCGTCATTCACATTCTTAAAGGAAAGCTCGAGTTCCGATCCGGCAAGTGATGCTTCATCGACAACATAGCCATGGTTTTGGGCTGTCATCAACACTTTTCCAGTCTTTAAATCTTTAACCGGATGGTTGCCGCCCCTGTGGCCGAATGGCAGCTTTTTCGTCTTTGCCCCGTAAGCGAGTGCCAATAGCTGGTGGCCGAGGCAAATGCCAAGCACCGGATAAGCAGCGCTAACTTTTTTGATTTCCGGCAGCCACTCGGCTAGTTTAGCAGGATCCCCGGGGCCGTTTGAAATGACAATGCCGTCAGGTGCAAGTTCTGCCATTTGTTTTGCCATAAAATCAAAGGGCACGACGGTCACTTTGCAATTGCGGTCAAGCAAGTATTGCAAAATGGATTTTTTGTAGCCGAAATCCATCAAAGCAATGTGCAAAGGGCCATCTCCATACGTTTCCGGTTGTTTTATGGCCACTTCGGCTACGAAAAATTCATCGCCGCCGCATGGCACTTTTTGATCGCGGGACGTTGAAACAAGGCCGCGCACAGTGCCGCGTTTTCTGATCGTTTTTACAAGCGCGCGCGTGTCCACTCCTGCAAGGCAAGGGACACCCGACTTTTCCAAAAAGGATAGGGCCGTCTTTTCCACTTTATAAAAACTCGGGCTTGCGCATATTTCACCGGTCACAACCGCGCGCGCCGAGATGCTTTTGCTTTCGTGATCATCGCCGTTTACGCCGTAATTGCCGATTAAAGGGTAACAAAACACCAGAATCTGCCCGGTGTACGACGGGTCGGTGAGCATTTCCTGGTACCCCGTCATGCCGGTGTTAAATACCACTTCTCCCGTTGTTTCAGCGGGGTTTCCCGCAAAAAAGCCTTCAAAAATTTCTCCCGTTTCAAGAATAAGATATCCGCTTGTCACGATGTCTGTCCTCCCTTGTCTCTTTGCCGGTTAAAGATTGTTTTGGCTTGCCTTAGTAAAAACAGTTTTCATTTTTTCTGCAAAAAGCGCCGTTTCCTTTTCCGTAATAACAAGCGGCGGCAACAGACGGACAACATGCGGGCCTGCTGTTAATACAAGCAAATGCTCAGCCAATGCCGCCCGGGTGATTTTTACAGCTTCCATTTCCGTTTCAAGGCCGGCCATCAGCCCTTTCCCGCGGATTTCTTTAATAAAAGAAAATTGCGTCTTCAAGTCTTCCAATTTTGTCCAAAAATCGATGCTTTGTTTTTGGACATGTTCGATGATATTTTCTTCCGCAAACGTTTCAAGCGTTGCCAGACCGGCTGTCGCAGATAGCGGGTTGCCGCCAAAAGTGCTGCCGTGCGTACCGGGCGTAAAGCTTTGCGCGATTTTTTCTTTCGCGAGCATGGCGCCAATCGGAATGCCGGACCCCAGCCCTTTTGCAAGCGTCATGATATCCGGTTCGAAGCCGTACTGTTCATAGGCAAACAGTGTACCGGTACGGCCCATGCCCGTCTGCACTTCATCTACAATGATTAAACAATCGTTCTTTCTGCACGTGCGGACAAGGGCATCCACCCAATCCTGTTCCGCAGGGATGACGCCGCCTTCCCCCTGAATCAGTTCAAACATGACGGCAATGGGCTTAAGCTTTTCGAGATCGCGGAGTGCCGTGATGTCGTTAAACGGCAAATAGGTGAATCCCGGCACAAGCGGTTCAAAGCCATGCTGGATTTTTTCCTGTGCCGTTGCCGACAATGTCCCGAGTGTCCGGCCGTGGAACGAAGCCTTGAAGGTGACGATGGGCCCCGATTTTCCGCGTTTTTTTGCATCAAGGCGGGCCAGTTTGATCGCCGCTTCATTGGCTTCCGCGCCGCTGTTTGCGAAAAACACCCGGTCAAATACGCTTTGTGCTGCTAGTTTTTCAGCCAGCTCTTCCTGCGGCCCGATTTCAAACAGATTGGAAGTATGCCAGATTTGGTCCAGCTGGCCGGTCACCTTGGTTTTTACCTTTTCGGGGACATGGCCGAGATTGCAAACGGCAATGCCTGAAGTAAAATCCAAATATTTTTCTCCATTTTCATCCCATACATAACTGCCTTTTCCTTTTACAAACTTTACCGGCGTCCGGCTGTACGTTTGCATAAGTGCTTGCTTTTTTACCGTTTGCGTCATCTTATCCATCGATCAAAACCCCGTTCCCTGTAAATTTCGTCCCGGTTTTTCCGCCGCCTGCCAAAAACAGGAGGCTGTCTTCTTCTGTCCCGTCCACAATCACCACTTCTTTTACGCCGGACCGGATGCATTCCGCTGCTGCCCGGACTTTCGGAATCATGCCACCGGTAATGACTTGTTTTTGGATGAGCCCGTCAACCTGTCCGGGGGTAAGATAAGGGAGCACTTTCCCTTCCATCATGACCCCGGGGACATCCGTCACCATCCAAACACGCGCGTTCATTTTCCGGGCAACCGCGGCTGCTGCCAAATCAGCATTGACATTCAGGCGCTGGCCGTTTTTATCCGTCGCAACCGGGGAAATGACCGGGATAAACTGCTGCCGCAATAAAGCAAGCAGCACCTGTTCATTTACGGATTCGATTTCCCCGACATATCCGAGATTGGGTGTCTCAATCTTCCTAGCTGTTAAAAGCCGTGAGTCGGTTCCGCTGATGCCGACCGCTTTGGCTCCCGCCTGCGAGAGCCGGCGCGTAATCCATTTGTTGATGGAACCGGAAAGCACCATCTCAACGACGTTTAACACCGGCTCGGTCGTAACGCGTAACCCGTTTTTAAATTGCGTTTTGATCTGCATTTTTTCCAACATGGCCGAGATTGCCGGCCCCCCGCCGTGGACGATGACAGGTTCAAGCCCGAATCGCGCTTTGATTTGCACCAGATTTTCAAAAAATGCATCCGGCAGCTGGTGGAGAATGCTGCCGCCGCACTTGATGACAACGTATGCCAATTTGGCCAACCCCTTATAAATAGTTATGGCATTGTATAATTATGCAACGATGCGTGCACCAACATTATGAACGATAAGTGGCATTGATTTTCACATAATCATAGGTCAGGTCGCATCCCCATGCAGTACCCTGGCAAGTTCCGGCACCAAGGTCGATGGCGATACAGATTTTGTCATTTTCCTTTAAATAGGCATGTGCCTCGTCTTCGGAATAGGAAGCCGGCATGCCTTTTTCCACTACGGGAATCCCGCCGATGCGGATAGAAAGCGCTTGTTCATCCACTTGGACGCCGCTGTATCCGATCGCATTGATAATCCTTCCCCAGTTCGCATCGGCGCCAAAGACAGCAGCTTTTACCAAATTTGAGCCGATAACGGTTTTTGCGACCGTTTGTGCCTCTTTTTCCGTTTCAGCCCCGGTTACACAGACTTCAACCAGTTTCGTCGCGCCTTCCCCGTCTCTTGCAATTTGTTTGGCAAGTTCCCGGGCAATATAGGCAAAGCTTTCTGCGAATTTCTTCCAATCCGGGTGTGCATAGGAAAGCGTATCGTTTCCGGCCAGCCCGTTTGCCATTACAACGACCATGTCATTTGTGCTTGTGTCGCCGTCCACCGTAATCATATTGAACGTTTCATCGACCGTTTGTTTCAGCAGGTTTTGCAATGCAGCGGCCTCAACTTTGGCGTCTGTCGTGATAAAAGCGAGCATCGTTGCCATGTTCGGATGGATCATCCCCGATCCTTTGGCGCAGCCAGCAACCGTGACCGTTTTCCCATCAATTTCAAGCGTTACGCAGGCGCGTTTTTGAAAGGTGTCCGTCGTAAGTATCGCTTTTTCAAAAAGGTCCGGATGGGATGTGCCCTCTTTCTCGATACGGCGAATGCCGGTTTCAATTTTTTCAACCGGTAAAAGCTCGCCAATGACACCTGTTGAGGCAACGCCGATCAGGCTTTCGTTTACGCCGATTTGAGCGGCGAACCATTCCCGCATCAGGCGGGCGTGGCGGAGGCCTTCATTGCCTGTAAAGGAGTTCGCGTTTCCCGAATTCACAATGATGCCGGACAGCTTCCCACTTTCCATAATGCTTTCTTTTGTAATCTGGATGGGTGCAGCTTGAAACTGATTCGTCGTGTAGACCGCAGCCGCTTGTGCCGGGACAGCGGAGTAAAGCCACCCAAGATCCGGACGTTTTCTTTTAATGCCGCAATGGAGCCCACCGGCAAAAAATCCTGCCGGGCTCGAGATGTTTCCGTCTGTTTTCGTAAAAAATGCAGTACTTTCTTTTTCATATAATTGATTCATTGCCATCCTCCATATATAAACGGTATGTTTAAGATTGCCTTATGGATAAACCGGAACATGGTCGAGCCCTGTATCTTCTTCCAGCCCGAAAAGCAGATTCATATTTTGGATTGCCTGCCCGCTTGCACCTTTTACAAGATTGTCAATGGCAGAAATGACCACGAGCCTCCCCGTCCGTTCATCCACATGGACGCCTATATCACAGTAATTTGAGGCGTATACTTCCTTTGTAGATGGAAAAGAACCAGCCGGCCTGATCCGGATAAATTTCCGGCCTTTATACACTTTCCTATAATATTGGCGGACATCTTCGGTGGTGACTTTTTTTGCTAAAGGCGCGTATATCGTGCAAAGAATCCCCCTCGTCATCGGAATAAGATGGGGCGTAAATGAAATTTTCGCTTCTTTTCCGGCAAACGCCTTGATGAACCGCTCGATTTCCGGTGTATGCTGGTGGCTTCCGACTTTGTACGCACCGGTATTTTCATTTACTTCAGTAAACAAGTTGCCTAGAGAAGGGTTTCTTCCCGCACCGGAAACACCGGTTTTACCATCAATCACAATAAAGGAAGTATCGATGAACCCCCCTTGAACAGGCGGGAGAAGTCCTAAAAGCGCTGCGGTCGGGAAGCAGCCGGGATTGGCGATCAGTTGAGCCTCTTTTATCCTGTCCGCATTCATTTCTGAAAGGCCGTAGATAGCTTTATCCAGCTCTTTTTGCGGGGCGGGTTCGCGTTTATACCATTGCCTGTACGCTTCCCCATCCAGCCTGAAATCCCCGGACAGGTCGATACACTTTAAACCTTTATCAACAAACCGTGGTACCCAGTTTTTGGCTACCCCAGACGGCGTTGCGAAAAACAATAGTTCCACCCTGCCTGCGATTTCATCCGGAACCATGTCTTCCAATCCGGCTTCTATGATTTGCTGGAAATGCGGGTAATGTGCGGTCAGCATCGTGCCTTTTGTGCGGTGCGATATCAACATTTCCAGTTGTGTGCGGGGATGGCGGGCAAGAAGTCTGACAAGTTCCGCACCGCTGTATCCGTTTGCCCCGACAATCCCTATTTTCAACATTTTCATCTCCCTATTGTTATGTATGTGCATTATTATAATTCATTATGTATGATTATACAAGGCTAAAAATATAAAAAAATAGAAACTTTTCGCTTTCACGCATAACAAAAAAGATCAAGGCCTGCATCCGGCAGGGCTTGATCTTTTTTGTCTGCAAGGAAAATTAGTCGTGTGCCAATACGACGATTTTTCCGTTTGCCGCCGCACCGACATACCGGGTGGCAATTTCAAGCGGAATTCCGAGCTCAAGGACCTTTTCCAATATTTTTTCCGGGTATGTTTTTCTTTTGACCAGTGCTTTCAGTTCATCCATGAGATCCACATACGTATGAAGGCATATTCCGTTTACACCTTTTCCGGCTTCGCGGCCGACTTCACGGATGGCCGCAGCATTGTTGGCGATGACAGTAATGCGCCCATTTTCTCTATGATGATGTAAAATGGCTTCCGCTGCTTCCCCGGGTCCGGCAAAAATTCCAATTAACTGCATACGCGTGTCCCCATATTAATCACCAAAAGAAATGACGAGTTTTTCCAGTTCCGCCGCGCTGGGTTCCGTCATCGTAAAGCCGAGTCTTTTCATTTCTTCAGCTACTGCCGCTGCATGGCTTTGATCCGTAACAATAAAGGTGCGGTCGCGCTGAATGGTGTCTTTCACTTTCGCCAAAAAGGAAAACAAAGCAGCGGTTTTCGGTTCTTGAATTTCACGCATAAAATGGGAAGATTTCTCGGTTACCGGCAAAATCCAAATCTCACATGCATATGGCATTTTTAAAATTTCATAGAAAGCATCTGTTTTTTCGAGCGGCGTACGCAGCGTATAATCGAAAAACTCATACACTTTCCGGCTGGAAAAAGGGAAGTTTGCAAACGGGCGAGAATCTTCCTTGTCGAACACGTGAATGTCCACTTTCGATTTATTTTTTTCAAAATAATTGTCTTCTGTTTTTGCAACGATATTTTGCATCGTTATGTTCCCCCTTGTATGTAAATCATTTTTATATTGCCTTTTTGCCCCGTTATTAAACACCGGTGTTCGTTTTTTTCGGAATATTTAACCCGTTTTTCCTAGGGTAGACAGGAATTGAAGATCAAAACCGGAACAGGAGTGGAGCAGATGTTTTTACACAAAAAAGAGTTGCAGTTTGAAGCAAAACCTGAAAGGCCGGATCCGGTTTTCGCCAATAAAGTGCAGGAAGTGCTCGGCGGGCAATACGGGGAAATCTCTGTGATGATGCAGTATCTTCTCCAAGGATGGAACTGCCGGGCAGATGAAAAATACCGGGATATGCTGCTTGATATCGGGACAGAAGAAATCGGCCATGTGGAAATGCTGGCCACATTAATCGCCCGCCTGCTCGATATGGCACCGGTCAAAATGCAGGAAGAAGCGGTTGCGAAAGACCCTGCCATTGCAGCTGTCATGGGCGGGATGAATCCGCAGCACGCCATTGTCGGCGGGCTCGGCGCGTTGCCGGTCAACAGTGCGGGGGTTCCGTGGAGCGGCAGTTATATCGTATCAAGCGGAAATTTAATCGCTGACTTCCGCGCCTATCTCAACGCTGAATCGCAGGGGCGACTTCAAGTCGTCCGCTTATATGAAATGACGGACGATCCGGGCGTGAAAAAAACACTATCGTTTTTGATCGCGAGGGACACGATGCATCAGAACCAGTGGCTGGCCGCCCTGCGTAAACTGGAAGAACAGGAAGGTGTTGTCGTACCGAGCACATTCCCTCCTGAACAGGAGCCTGAAGAATTTACCCATCTCTTTATCAATCATTCGGAAGGCAAAGAAAGTGCCAAAGGAAGATGGGCGAGCGGCGAAAGCATTGATGGAAAAGGTCAATTTAAATTCGTCGAACCTTTTGCATCCCATGACCGTGTCGGACAACAACCGGCACCGCCCTATCTGCACGGAACACTGCCAATCGTTAAATAAATCAAAAACCGAAAGAAGACTTTCCTTCTTCTGGTTTTTTTGCCATTTCTTAATATGCACCCGCCATCACCGGTTGGCGGTAGGCAGATAGCGACTCATCCATGATTTTTTGAAAAAGCGGCTCAAGATGTGCGGGGATCAGCTGGCCGGCAAAATCCCACGCATTTTGCTCAATCGTAAGTGCCAGTGCTTGCTTTTCCGGTAAATGCCCGGACTCTTCAAAGGCGGCGGACAATAGAGGCAGATTTTCATCCATCGCATGGCCGATTTCATGTGCAAGCACAATCGTGGCGTAAGGCAAAAAGTATTCGCAGCTTCCAAACAATAGCTCGCACTGCCGCCGGATTGTCTCTGTATACAGCGTAATCGTATCGGTGTGCGGATGATATTTGCCGCCAACAAGGCGCCCGCCGGGGAACTGTTTCTTTATTTTTAAATGGGCGGTGCACCCGGCGTTTTTTAGTAATTCTGTTGCCATTTCTCTAATTTGCAAAATTCCCCTGTCTCCTTTATCCATATTGGCATTGCTCTTATCATATATTATGAAAGATCGCGATTGCAATATGTATCTATTTTTTATCCGAAGCGGCCGGATTAAAAGGATATTTTTTCCTAGCAAAGGGACGTGTGAACCTGATTCCCAAGGCAAAAAAAAACAGGCCATAAAGGCCTGTTTTTTATAATTTCGAAACGTTTGCAGCTTGCGGTCCGCGGTTGCCTTCTTCAATATCAAAAGATACGGATTGGCCTTCTTCCAAAGTTTTAAAACCTTCGCCCTGAATCGCTGAGAAGTGAACAAATACATCGCTGCCGCCTTCGCGTTCGATAAATCCGTAGCCTTTTTCCGAATTAAACCATTTTACTTTACCTTGTTCCATTTTGTTTCCTCCTAATGTGTTTGAACACAAAATTACTATCCTTGCTCAAGTGATTTCAGGGGGTCAGTTTTAAAACTTTTTCCTTCCTTACCATACCGAACAAAAATAATTCTTTATTAGAATAGCAGATTATAAATGTGGTGTCAAGACGAATTGATTATCTTTTTCTTTATTTTTTTCTCCACTAATGCCGTGATTTTTTCGTATGAAAACCTTTCATGGCTGCCGAATCCATCCGCCTGGAAAAATGCTGCTGCAAAAATGGGAAAAAGATGCCTGCACGCAGGCATCTTTTTCGGTAAAGCGTTTTATTTTTCTTCCCTGTACCCGTGGCCCGGAAAATTCCCGTATCCGCTGTGGCCGTAATGTTCGGAATGGTAATGATGATGGTGGCCGTGCGGGTAACCATAACCATGTGAGTGGCCGTACGAATGCGCGTACGGATAACCGCCGTAACCACCGTATCCTCCATAATGGTGGTGGTGCCCATACGGCATATAATGGCCCGGATAGCCGCCATAATACTGCCTGGATTCTGCCAAATTTGTCACTCCTTTATCCATTGCTGCTTTTACAATATGGCAGTTGGAAGCGCATCGTTTGTGCATCCGCCTGCAAGCGGGAAAACAGGCGCCAATTTAAACGGCCGGATGTGCGTCTGCATTGTAAACCCCTTGCTAGGCCAGCCTGCTTCCGGACATACCGTACGGGCAATAAGTATGCGGTTATGATGAGAACGATATGCAAGCTTATTCAGCGACAATGGTTTCGCAAAAATGCAGGCGTTGGCCTACTGTATCCAGTGTGACCGGGATGCCGAGCGGAAGCGCCAGATTCGGGGTACCGTGCCCGGACTGTATGCCGGCAAGCACCGGCTTACCGCTCCCGTAAAAAAACTTTTTCAGGACATCCTGTGCCGTAAACCCATCCGCGTATGCTTCCGGCTCACAGTCCATCCATTGCCCGAGCACAAACCCGGAGGCGTCATCCAGTTTTCCGGAAAGCTGAAGCTGGGTAAGCATCCGGTCGATCGCATATGGCTCTTCATGCACTTCTTCAAGAAAAAGAATTTTTCCGCTTGTATCGATTTCAAACGGCGTTCCCATCAGTGCGCAGATTAATGACAGATTCCCGCCTGTAAGCGGCGCTGTCATGACCCCTTCACCCCACGCTTCCCCCGTGTAACTGCCGGTAGGAACACCGGTTGACGCCAGCTTGAGCAATGATTGTACCGAAAGCGCATCGTCTGTGATAAATTCGACAGCCGCCATCGGGCCATGGATCGTGGCGAGGCCGCATTTTTGCTGGAAAACGATGTGTAGTGCTGTAATATCGCTGTAACCGATAAATAATTTCGGATTCTCCCGGATCCATTCAACGTCGAGATACGGTAAAATTTGCGGTGTCCCGTACCCGCCGCGCAAACAAAGAATTGCCCGCACGTCATCGTCTGCAAACATCGCATGCAGATCGGCTGCCCGTTCAAGCGGCGTACCGGCCATATACCCACCGTATACTTTCTCCGCATTTTCTCCCACTTTTACCCGGAAACCGAGCCGCCGCAATTTCGCAACAGCAGTTTGAAGCCTTTCGATTGAGACCGGGCTTGCAGGCGCGACCAGCCCGATCGTATCTCCCACCTGTAATCGTTTCCCTTTTCTCATCCTTCTCCCCCCTGGTTGATGAATTGCAGTACAATTTGCTCTTCCGCTTGATGTACTGCTTCTTCATCCAGTACATTATTGATCAAAATGGAAAAAATCAGCTTTTCCCCGGATGTTGCCTGCATATAGCCGGAAAGTGTGCTGACGCCTGTAATCGACCCAGTTTTGGCAAACACCTGTCCTCGAGCAGCCGTCCCCTTAAACCGGTTTCTGAGGGTTCCGCCTTCCAACCTGTTTTCAGCCCCCGCAACAGGCAGCGCATCGAAAAAGCACGGAAACCAGTCTTTTTCCTGTATCCGGTATAAAAGCGCCGTCAAATCATTTGCCCGGACCAAATCGGCGTGAGATATGCCCGAACCATCACGGAGCATCATCTGGTCAGGGTCCATGCCAAAGTTACCTGCAACGCTGCGAATGACTTCAAGCCCTTTTTCCCAGCTTCCTTCCCCTTTTTCCGTTTTCCCCATTTCTTTTACAAGCATTTCGGCGATGGTATTATTGCTGAATTTTAAAAATGGCACCATGATGCTTGATAAAGGCGGCGATTGTGAAAAGAGAACCGGAACTGCTGCATCCTTCACCCTGCCCGTTTTGATTGTGCCTTGAACGGTGATCCCGTTTTCCTCTAACGTTTTTTTGAAAACAGACAGCACCCATTTCGTCGGGTCCCAGACTGCTTTCCATTGCCGGACTGCGGCGGAATCGGCTGTAATTGTCCCGCTTGCCGTAAACGTATTCCCGCCATGTGCCCGGCTGATGACGATATCGTCCTCCTGCTGCTCACCGTCTCGCACGGTTCGGACATGGTTGACCAGTTTAACCATCCCGCTTTCCGGAACCATTTTGATTCGCGCTTTCATGCCGGGTTTTTTTGCCGGAACAACTTCAAAAATGGCCGTCCCTGCATCATAATCCCGGTTAGGCGATAAAGTTAAAGCCGAAATTTGTGCGCCGTAATATTCCTGTTCATCGCTCCATGGCAAGTCAAGTGAATACCGGGTATCATCATAGCGCGAATCATCCCCGACCAGGTCCCCCTGAATACGCCGGATTCCCTGCTTCTTTAATTCAGCCGCCCAGTCCGCTAAATCGGATTTCAATAAAGCAGGATCTCCTCCCCCTTGTATGTATATATCACCGTAAAGCGTACCGTTTTGGATCGCGCCTGTCCGGTACACGCCCGTTTTAAAACGGGTATTTTTCCCGAGCGTTTCAAGCGCGGCGGCTGCGGTCAGCAGTTTCATATTGGATGCAGGGCGCAGCAGCGTATTGCCATTTTGTTCGTAGAGCAGTTTCCCGCTATCAGCCGAACGGACGCTGATCGCAACGATCCCGCCTTTTAAAGGGGCGGCCTCAAGAATACCGGCAATCTTTGCGTCTGTTTCTTTTTTCCCGCAGCCTTCCCTGTCCCCTGCTGCATAAGGCCCAGTTCCCTGAATAAATAGAAATGCCATCGTCCATATCACGACCCATCTTTTATGCAATCCGTTTCCCTCCGTATGAAATTCTGCCTTGCTTTATCATATTCCTTCTTTATTTTAATCTTTCCGTAAACGCTGTTTTGGCTGCTATCTTCTTTTTTCCAATGATTCATTTCGCGTTTTTAAATATTTTTTTCCAAATTAGTAGAACAAGCATGCCTGTATAGTATAAAATGCTTGTGGGGGTGTAATCATGTACCGGTTTGGCTATTATGTTGTTGCCGGCATTTTTTGGCTGCTTGGCGGCAAAATCAAAAAAGAAAACAAAGAGAAAATCCCTGCGGCTCCGTTTGTGGTCGTTTGTACCCACCAAACATGGCTGGATATTATTTACCTGGCGATTGCCATCTGGCCTGTCCAAATTCATTATATGGCGAAACAGGAACTTTTCTCTAAAAAATGGTCAAAATGGCTATTCACGAAGTTGCACGCTTTTCCCGTCAATCGTGAAAATCCGGGCCCGAGCTCGATTAAAATTCCAATGAAACTTTTAAAAGAAGGGAAGGTCGTCGGCATTTTCCCTTCCGGAACACGCAAAAGCGAACATGTTTCTTTAAAACGCGGTGCCGTGACGATTGCTTTAAAAGCAAATGTGCCGCTTGTCCCGGCCATTTACGAAGGGCCGAAAACGTTCAAAGAAGTCCTCGCGAGAAAGCCGAAACGCGTGCGCTTTGGCGACCCGATCAGGCTGGCAGACGGAAAAAAAGGAACAAAAGAAGAAATTGAAAAAACGATTGTTCTGCTGCAAGACACTTTTGAAGCGCTGAAAAAACAGTAAAAATGCTTTCTGCTTGCCCGAAGCAGATGAAAAAGCACAAAAGAAATCAAAAAAACGGCGAGGCACCGCATTCAAAGTGCCTCACCGTTTTTTTCATGGACAAATAAAGATAAAACATCCCTTTTTCTCTGTCCCCTGCCGGCCGGCGAAAGGGTTTTTCCTTTTTTAATTGAAAAAACAGTCCATCTTTTCTTATAATAAAAGCGAGTACTTGCCAAGGAGGAGAGCGTCATGCTGAGTGGATGGTTTTCTGCCGTTATTTTAATATGGATCCTCTGTCTCGTTTTTCTCTTTTCAGTTGGCGGCTATTTTATGTTCCGGAAATTTTTGAAAAGGCTTCCGAAAGAAGACCGAAAATCAATACTTGACCGGCAGGAGGAGACAATCCTTAAAACGCGGCACCTCTGGACGCCGGAGTACAGGGAACTGCTTGAAGAACTGGTAAGCCCTGTCCCGGAATTGTTCCGCGATGTGGCCAGGAAAAAAATCGCAGCAAAAATCGGGGATGTGGCGCTTTCCAAAAATGCAAAAAAAATGACACTGGACAATGTCATTCAGGGCTATATTCTCGCCACGCCAAAACGCGACCATAAATTCCTCCGAAAAAAATTAAAGCAGCTGGACATCGACGACAGCCGATATGAGCATTTGTTTGCGCAGGAAAAAACAAAATCGGCCCAGTAAATGAAAAAACATCATTCGGCAAAAGCGAATGATGTTTTTTCAAGCACGGACCCCTTCATCCAGTTCCTGCATAAGCCGCCTGTACTGAATATACATGGCGACGCGCCACGGCAGAATCATGCCGAATGCGAGCAGAAAAAACATACCGCTCAGCTGCCCGATTTGAATCGAAGAACTAAGCACCACCTTCATCAGCAACCGGATGAGAAGAAGCCCGATCAAAATAAACGGAAAAGCTTTCGATCGTTTTAAATATACGTTTCCGTCACGGACTTCGAAACGGGAAGTTTTAATTAAAAATATGGAAAAGAACATTCCGACCACAAATGCTTCCAATACTTCGGCAGGTGTCACACGAAAATACGGGACGACAAACATCAATGCCCCGGTACTCATAAAGACCGGCGGCAACAATATTTTTTTTGTGGAAACGGGCTTGTTCTGCCCTTTTAAACGGACAAAAATGACCAAAGACCCCATCAAAATCGCAACAATGAACGAGATGATAATGCCTTCCATGTCTCAACCCTCTTTAGTAACAGATTTTTAACAAAAGAAATGTAGATACGATAAATATATGTTTCCTATGGTAATATTCAACCATAAAAGCGGGGTTGATGTCCAGCCGGAATGCCTGCCTCCCTTTTTTTGTGGCGCCTGTCAGTTCAAAACGCGTTCAACCGCTTCTAAAACACGCGTTTCATCAAAAGGCTTGACGATAAAATCCTTTGCGCCGGATTCAATTGCTTCGACGACCAGTTTTTGCTGGCCAAGCGCGGAGCAAATAATAATTTTTGCGTCCGGGAATTCGCGCACGATCTTTTTTACCGCTTCAATGCCGGTCATCTCCGGCATAGTAATGTCCATCGTCACAACATCCGGCCTGACTTCACGGTATAATTCAATCGCCCGCTGCCCGTTCTCCGCTTCGCCTACAACGGTATGGCCGCCGTTTTCCAGCATTTTCGCCAAAGTCATCCTCATAAATTTTGCATCATCCACAATTAACACATTTGCCATCGATCGAATTTCTCCTCCTCATTGATCCGTTAAAATGCAACCCGGATTAAAATCCCTGGAATCCCCCGAACAGTGCACTCATATAACCGGAAATGACAGGCATCCAGTCAAAAAAGAGCAGGATTCCGGCGACTATCATCACAACACCGCTCCATTTTAAAAGTTTTACGCTGTATTTTTGCATCCACCCCAACCGTCCGATAAAAAAAGCAAGGACAAAAAAAGGTATGGAAAAGCCAAGTACATATGCAGCCATATAGACCGACGCAGAAGCCGGATGGGCCACTGCCATTGCCAATACCGAGGCAAGAATCGGCCCGGTGCAGGGCGTCCAGCCGGCAGCAAACACTAGCCCGACGAGAAAAGAACCCAAAAATCCCGCCGGCTGCTTTTTTATATCGATTCGGTACACCTTCATAAAGATCCCCGGATGAAAAATGCCCGCTGCAAGCAGCCCAAAAAAAATGAGCGCGACTGCACCGAGCTGCCGGATGACATCCTGGTAACGGATAAAAAAACTCCCGATCCAGGAAGCACCAAACCCCAATGCAATAAAAACAGTGGAAAATCCCGCGAGAAACCAAACGGTATGCAGGATACTTTTCCACTCCCGCATGCCGCCCCCGCTTTTTAACCGGCTGACAGAAGCGCCTGTTATATAAGAAACAAAAGCAGGATAAAGCGGCAGGCAGCAAGGCGATATAAAGCTCATGAAACCTGCCCCGAAAGACAGCCATACAGTTACATCAGCCATCGGTTCACTCCCCATCCCGGCTCATTTTCATTTTAACATAAACTGATTGAAAGAGAAAAAACATCGTGAAAAGCATAAAAATGGAACATGAAATCAAAAACCACCTTTTCTGTGCAGAAAATTGGCAGAAAAAGTGGTTTACAGAATCGTGAGAAGCTTAACAATGGTGATGGATATACCACAAAAGCCGGTCGCCCAGCTTAAGATTTCATTTGTTTGTTCATGGCATTCATCATTTGATTGATTTTCTTTTGAGACGGCTTCATACCCATTTGCATCATCATCATTCTCAGCATTTGTTCATTAATCGGCGGATTTTTCTTCAGGTAATTCATCATATATTTACGGGCGATGAAAAACCCGATTGCTGCGCCTGCCAAAAGAGCAATTAGGGCTACAAGAACGAACACCCAAATCATAATATACCTCCTTCACTCACATACAGTGTACTAAATCCATTTGAATTATACAATACTTGTTTTCTTCTCACACGAATTTTCTTTCTTTAACCGGTTTTATCCAGCCGAATCGTTTATGGTCATAATCGATTGCAAGCAAATCTCCTTTAAAGTTCCTCAGAATTTCAAAAACGGCGGTTTCTGTATCATAACTCCCGTATACGTTCAGCTGGAGCATTCTTTCTTCTATGGTCACTTCCAGCACCTGCCCCTCTTTCTTTGAAAGAAGTTGGCAAGCGCCTGTTTTCGTCATGTTGCTGGTGTCAGAAAATAACGGCTGCAAGACATGATGGACAGACAAGAGCGGAATCGGCTTTGTAATATAATGGATCTGTCTGCTGAGGACATTTTTCAAACTTCCGGAAACGTGCGCATACTGGTGAAAAAGATTAAAAAACATTCGTTCCCTGCCGTAATAATATTGTGCAAACTCCTCTTTTATCAGATAGATAGAATAGGACCGCATATGATCTCACTCCCGCAACTTTGTTACCTTCACTATAATGGACGGGCCTCAAAAAAGTTGTCGTTTGTTGTAACAAAATTTAAAAAATGAATTTGAAACATTTGATTGCATGTACAGACAAGAAAATAAGCGTAAATACATCAACGCGCTGCCGATTATGCGGTAGCATCCAAGGGAAAAGCCATTCAGCTCAGCCCCCGCACTTTTAGTCCCCCTTTTCTTATACCCTTCCTGCATAAAAAATGAGCCTGCTTTCGCGAATACCGCAAAAGCAGGCCCGGAACGATTACATGCCCAATAATTTTTTTACACGTGCCACAACATTTTCAACGGTAAATCCGTATTTTTCCATAACGGTTTTACCGTTTCCGCTGGCGCCAAACGTATTAACCGACAAAATATCGCCTTCATCCCCGGTATACCTTTCCCAGCCGAATGGTGAAGCCATTTCAATGGCAAGGCGTTTTTTCACCTGTGCCGGCAATACGGATTCTTTGTATGCTTTGCTTTGCTGTTCAAAACGGTCCCATGACGGCATGCTGACAACAGCAGCATCAATCTTTTGTTCCGCCAATTGCTGTTGCGCGAGCACAGCCAGATGGACTTCCGACCCGCTGGCAAGAAGGAGAACGTCAGCCGTTTCTTTTTGTGCAGGGGACACGACATAGGCACCTTTTGAAACGCCTTCCAACGCTTTTTCAGACGTCCCTTTCAAGGTTGGCAGCCCTTGGCGCGTCAAAACAAGCGCTGTCGGATGGTTTTCAGATGACAGAGCAAGGCGCCAGGCAGCCGCCGTTTCATTGCCGTCCGCGGGGCGGATGACCGACAAGCCCGGCATCGCTCTTAAAGAAGGAAGCTGTTCAACCGGTTCATGTGTCGGACCGTCTTCCCCGACAGCGATACTGTCATGCGTAAAGACGTACGTTACCGGAAGGCCCATAAGAGCAGCTAGGCGGATGGCAGGACGCAAATAATCCGAGAAAACAAAGAACGTGCCGCCGTATACATGGACACCACCATGAAGCGCCATACCGTTCATGGCTGCGCCCATCGCAAATTCGCGGACACCGAACCAAATATTGCGCCCTTCATAGGCATCCGGCATATAGTCCTTGTCTTCTTTCAGCCGCGTATTGTTGGATCCGGCAAGGTCTGCAGATCCCCCGAACAAAGACGGCAAATGTTTGGAGACGGCATTTAGCACTTCCCCGCTTGCCGCACGGCTGGCAAGGGTTTTGCCTTCTTCATAGACCGGAATGTCCTTGTCCCATCCATCCGGCAGCCCGCCTTTTATCGCCTGTTTTAGTTCAGCCGCAAGCTGCGGGTATTGTTTTTCATAGGCCTCAAACAGGGACGCCCACTCCTGTTCCTTTTTCACGCCATTTTCCACAACCAATTCACGGAACCGTGCGTAAACTTCATCCGGAACATAGAAGTCTTCTTCAAATGTCCATTTATACGCTTCTTTCGTTAGTTTCAGTTCATCTTCTCCGAGCGGGGCGCCGTGGGCAGCCGATTTCCCGGATTTGTTTGGAGAACCGTAACCGATGATCGTTTTCACTTCAATGAGTGTCGGCCGACTTGTATCCGCCTTTGCTTCCTCGATCGCTTTTGCGACCTGTGCCATATCATTCCCGTCTTCAACCCGCAAATACTGCCAGCCGTATGCTTTAAACCGGTCGGCAACACTTTCGGAAAAGGCCTTATTTAAGTCGCCGTCAAGGGAAATGTCATTGGAATCGTACAATACAATGAGACGTCCCAATTTTAAGTGTCCCGCCAATGAAGCAGCTTCGGCAGATACGCCTTCCATTAAGTCGCCATCTCCGCATAAAGCATATGTATAATGGTCAATGACAGGGAAATTTTCTTTATTGTATACAGCCGCCAGATGCCGTTCTGCCATCGCCATTCCGACTGACATGGCAATCCCCTGCCCGAGCGGACCGGTCGTTGCTTCCACGCCTTCCGTATGCCCGTATTCCGGATGACCCGGGGTTTTGCTGCCATATTGCCGGAAATTTTTAATATCATCCATGCTTAATGCATAACCGGATAAATGGAGCAGGCTATAGAGCAGCATGGAACCATGCCCTGCGGATAATACGAAACGGTCCCGGTTAAACCAGTGCGGGTTTTCCGGATTATGGTTCAAATATCTTGTCCAGAGGGTGTATGCCATTGGTGCAGCCCCCATCGGAAGCCCCGGATGACCGGATTTTGCTTTTTCGATGGCGTCAATGGACAATGTTCGGATTGTTGTGACTGCCAGTTCGTCCGTTTTATCAAACATCTGTTAACATCCTTTCTTCATGGGTTACAACTCTATATTAAGGCAAGTGAAACCCATAACACAACTCTTTTACCATTTTGTATGGATTTTGTAAGAAAAAAGCAGGATGGTTTCCTTTTTAGTGCAGCTTTCTTTTTGTTTGAATTTGCTTAATTTTTTCAGGGGTAACGTCCTGGCCAGCCGGGTCAAGCACACGGACATTTTCAATCGTTTTTCTGAATGAAGAGCGGAACGCCTGCAAATACTCGCTTCGCAATTTTGACTGTTCCTTTGCTTCTTCACTTGTCAGGGCGCCGGTTTTCGCTTTTTTCGCCAATTCGTTAATCCTTGCCATTTTTTCTTTTGAAAGCATATTTTCTCTCCTTTTATCCGTAATTGATGCCATCTTACTAAAATATGGACCCGCCTGCAACGAAAGCGCACCCGTGAAACGGTTTTGATACTATTTATCATGCCCCGTTTCCTCCATATATTCCCTGTAACGCCGGTGGACGGTTGCTTTTGAAACTTGGTAGCCGAAACCGCGCATAGTCGCAGCAATTTCTTGAAAAGTCAAGCCGTTATCCCGCAGGCGGATAATTTCTTCAACCGGCACTTCCTTTCGCTCCCTGCCGTCCGGATTCCGCTTCCCTTTTAAATTTTTTTCCGGACGGTAGCCGTTTTTGACTGCACGCTCCATTCCCCTTTTAATTTTTAAGTTATGCAGCTTTCGCTGATACTCTTCAACCATGCTGACAATTTTCAGCACCATTGAATCAGATTCCGAAAGCTCCAATTCTCCGTTTTGCGCATAACAATATACTTTAATCCCTTTTTTATATAAAAAATGAAGCAATGCAATTTTTGCATTTCCTCTTCCGATCCGTGTTTCATCCTGCACCAGTACGGCGTCAATCTTTTCATTTTCAATCGTATCAAGAAGATCAAGGATGCCGGGCCTGTCCAGGTCATAGCCGCTTGCCCGGTCACAGATCACCCCGGCCACTTGAAAACCGTGGGAATCCGAAAGCTTCTCCAGCTCTTCCCGCTGCCTCGCCAAGGAAGTTTCCTGGCTTTCTTTTTCCGTGCTTACTCTGCAATATAAAACAACTTTCATTTTTTCGTCTCCCGTTGTGATTTCATCGCAAGTTCCCTATTATCATCGCTGAATTCATTTTTTTCTATTGGAATGACAATTTTTTCGCCGGCTTTGATCATGTTGCCGTCAATATCATTATGACGCTCAACCCAGCTGATAAATGCTTCCCTCGACATTTTGCCCTTTTCCGCATACTGCCCGGCGATGTTCCAAAGCGTATCGCCCTCTGTGACGCTGATTTTGATATAGTGTGGGGATGGATCCCGCAGACTTCCAATCATGAAAAATCCGAAAACAAGCGTAAGCCCTGCTAAAATCATAACATAGTTATACTTTTTCCATAATCGTGACATCTCCATCTTCCTCCCGCGAATATTCGTTCGTCCAATCACCAGTTCTATTATAAAACGAACGCCTGTTTTTCGTCAACATTTTTTCGAACTTACGTTTGTTTTATCTGCTGCAATGTGATATAATAATAGCAAATAATGGCATTCCTCCCGTAAACGTCCCCATACGCAGCGCGGGTGCCAAACAAAACTGTGACGAGGTGAATAGAATGGCAAAACTATCAAAACGGCAACAGGCGATACTTGATTTCATCAAGCATGAAGTAAAAACAAAAGGTTATCCCCCTTCCGTGCGGGAAATCGGCCAGGCAGTCGGACTTGCTTCCAGTTCAACTGTCCATGGCCATCTCGCAAGGCTTGAAAGCAAGGGGTTGATCAGGCGCGACCCTACAAAGCCGAGAGCGATTGAAATTTTGGACCATGATGAAGAAATACCGGCCCAAAATGTTGTCAATGTGCCTGTTGTCGGAAAAGTAACAGCAGGCATACCGATTACCGCTGTAGAAAATATTGAAGAGTATTTTCCGCTTCCGGAACATCTTGTCCCGTCTGACGAGTCCGTCTACATGCTGGAAATTGAAGGGGACAGCATGGTGGATGCCGGGATTTTAAACGGCGATTATGTGATTGTCCGCTCCCAGCAGACGGCAAACAACGGAGATATCGTGGTCGCTATGACAGATGAAAATGAAGCGACAGTAAAAAGATTTTTCAAGGAAAAAGACTACTTCCGGCTGCAACCTGAAAACCAGACAATGGAACCGATCATATTGAAAAACGTCACCATTCTCGGCGTTGTCATCGGGCTGTACAGGCAAATGGTGCACTGATCAAAAAGAAGCAGTTTCGGCTGCTTCTTTTTTAATAGAGCATATGCGAGTTTGATGGCAAAAATGCCTGTGACACTTGAGGATTTCTGGGCTTCCAATCTATTTTCGAAGGAAAAATCGGGGCAATTAATGGGCATTTTGTTTTTCTGGGCGTTCGACGCAAAAATGCCCGATAAACAAAAACCCCTCAAAGCCTTACGCTTCAAGGGGTTTCTTGCTTAATACATTTCGATATACTGGTCGCGTTCCCATTGGTGGACTTGTGTGCGGAACATATCCCATTCAATTTCCTTAGCTTCAAGGAAGTGTTCGAGAATGTGATCGCCAAGGGCGTCTACCATTACATCATCCGATTTTAAGTTTTCCAGCGCCTGCAGCAGTGTGCCCGGGAGGTCGACAATGCCGGCTTCTTCTCTTTCTTCTTTCGTCATGACATAGATGTTGCGGTCGACCGGTTCCGGCGCCTGCAATTTGTTCGCGATGCCGTCAAGCCCTGCTTTTAACAGGACGGCGAGCGCGAGATACGGATTGGCAGACGGGTCAACGCTGCGCACCTCAACGCGCGTGCTTAAACCGCGGGAAGCCGGAATCCGCATGAGCGGGCTGCGGTTGCGAGCGGACCAGGCAACATAACAAGGCGCTTCATAACCCGGCACAAGCCGTTTATAGGAGTTCACCGTCGGATTCGTGACAGCCGTAAAGTTCGAAGCATGCTTCATAATGCCGGCAATGAACTGGTATGCCGTATCGCTCAGCTGCAGTTCTGCATCGTTCGGGTCATAGAATGCATTTTCTTTTCCTTTAAAAAGCGAAAGATTGGTGTGCATCCCGGAACCGTTCACGCCAAACAACGGTTTCGGCATAAACGTCGCATGCAGGCCATGTTTGCGTGCAATCGTCTTGACCACCAGTTTAAAGGTCTGGATATTGTCGCATGCCCTGACTGCATCCGCATATTTAAAATCAATTTCGTGCTGGCCGGGTGCAACTTCATGGTGGGACGCTTCAATTTCAAAGCCCATTTCCTCGAGTTCCAATACGATGTCGCGCCGGCAGTTTTCGCCAAGGTCCGTCGGCGCCAGGTCAAAATAGCCGCCGTTGTCGTTCAGCTCCAGTGTCGGTTCATTTTTTTCATTCAGCTTGAAGAGGAAGAATTCCGGTTCAGGCCCAAGATTAAAACTCGTGAAGCCAAGTTCTTCCATTTCTTTCAATACCCGTTTCAAATTATTCCGCGGATCACCTTCAAACGGGGTGCCGTCCGGATTATAAATATCGCAAATCAGACGGGCGACTTTCCCTTTCTCAGCGGTCCACGGGAAAATGACCCATGTATCATAGTCCGGATACAGATACATATCCGATTCTTCAATCCGGACAAACCCTTCAATCGAAGAGCCGTCGAACATGATTTTATTGTCGAGCGCTTTTTCAAGCTGGCTGAGCGGGATTTCCACGTTTTTAATCGTCCCCAAAATATCCGTGAACTGCAAGCGGATGAATTTCACATTTTGTTCTTCGGCATTCTTCAAAATATCTTCACGTGTAAACTTAGGCATGAACAGTATTCCTCCCTTTAGGCAATAAAAAGTATATATCTAAGCTATAAAACTAGCTTTTCAACAATGTTAATGGAAAAACCGGGGCGCATCGGACAACCGCTGGCTCGGTCTTTGAAAACGGCCGGCCTGCAGCAGTTCCTGGCGAAGCCGTTTGCGGATTTCTTCATCCGTTACATGATTTTTGACGAGTACCGGCCCGGTTCCGCGGCGGTCGTTCATCAATAAGATTTTTTTGATGCCTGCAATATTGATCCCCTGATCCAGCAAATCTTTAATATCAAGAAGCCGGTCGACATCATTTAAAGAATAAAGGCGGCGATTGCCTTCCGTTCTTGCCGGTGTAATCAGCTCGTGTTCTTCATAATAGCGGATCTGCCGGGCCGATAAATCTGTTAGCTTCATAACGGTTCCGATCGGCAAAAGCGGCATCGAACGGCGGATTTCTTTTCGACCCATGTTATACGCTCCTTTTCTTTATATTTTTACTATATTCCATGTGAGTTTTTTTGTCAACAAAATGTTATATTTTCTTACATCATTTTTTATCCTCAGGAAGGCAAAACGAGTTTTTCGCGGATTTCCATCCATTCTGCCACGTCCACGCTCTTTCTAAGGGCTTCAAGGCGGGCATCGAACTGTTCGGCAATATCGAGCAAAGCTTCCGATTGCATTTTTGCAAACTCTTCCTCCAGCCATGAGCGGAACGAACCGGCAAGCTTTTCTCCTTGCACGTCAAGATACTGCTGCGCAAGCGGTTCAAACATCGCCTGCAGTTCTTCCTGCATGCCGGCTTTTCCCCCTTTTTCAAAAAAAGTGCGCGCATTTTTAAAATGGCGGAATGCCTTTTCAAACGGTTCCAAATCCGTTTCCGAAAAGGCCGCAGGAAAATCAGGCGTAGCGTGTGCGCCCGCTTCAAACGTGCTGACAGACAAATCAGGAAGCAAACGTTTCATCTCCCTGTTCCATTCCGCGCTTTGCGATGTGAATAATTTCCGGCAATGGGCTTCAAGCCTTACATTTGTCGCCCGCATCTCCTGCGCAAAATCATAGCCAACGAGTTCTGCAAGCTCTTGAAGGGCGCCCGGCAAATCTTTCGCTGCCTTCACCGTTGCCGGATTAAAAGCTTCCTTGAAAAAGTCGGCGAAGCGGTAGAAAACGCGCTGTTTTACGTAATAGAGCAGCTCCTTCTGCTCCTGCATGACGCTGTCCGTGAAAAACGCCGGCTTTGTATTTTTCAAAATGGCTTCTGCCTCTTCCCGCCGTTTCCGGAGAAGTTCCCGTTTCGCTTTCTTTGTTTCAATCGATTCATTGGCATCGCGGATCACGGCATCCACCATTGCAAGGCCGCGTTCCAGCTCGTTTTGTGCAGACTGAAGCACCATATTCAGCAAATCATGGTCGAGAAATTGGCGGAAGCCCGCTTCAAATTCGGCCATTTTCGCTTCCTCCCGCCTGCCTGAAAGCGCAAGCAGGCTTGATACACCATAAAGGCGCGGATTGCGGATGCCGAAATGGAGCAGCTGACCCCTGACATAGTCCATCACTTCTTTATATTCTTCGCCGGACGAGGCAAGATCAATCGCATTGACAATAAAAAACATCTTATCCAGTTCAAATGCTTCTTTTACCCGCCCGAGCTGGATGAGAAATTCCCTGTCTGCGCGCGCGAAGGCATGGTTGTAGTATGTGACGAAGAAAACCGCATCCGAGTCTTTAATATATTCAAATGCTACGCCGGTATGCCGGGCATTGATCGAGTCGGCTCCGGGCGTATCGACAAGCGTAATGCCAAGTCTTGTGAACGGGCAATCATAAAACAAATCAATGGATTCAACAAAACAAGACTGGGTTTCATCGGCAACAAACCGGCGGAACGCTTCCATCCCGGCATTGAAGTTCTGTCCGGCCCGCCCGTTAAAATCAGGAAAGCCTTTCGCAAAGGCACGCAAAAAAGATAAATGGACTTTTTCGTTTGCTTTGCCTGTTTCTTTTGCGTGTAAAGTTTCAATTTTTTCAAGCGCTTCCCCGAACGAACGGCAACTAAGCCCGAAAACAGCGAGCGACTTGTTTACATCTTCCAGCATCTGCGCCTCCGTTTTCAGCTTTACGGCTGCTGTTTTATGCGGATGTGCCGCATCAGGCGGGCAGATCCTGCAAATGGCCGCTGTGGTCGGATTCGGTGAAACCGGCAGTACTTTTTCGCCGGCAAGCGCGTTTGCAAAAGACGATTTTCCCGCGCTGAACGCGCCGAACAGCGCAACGGTATAGCGGCGGTTTTTCAGGCGCCTGCTTTTGGTTCTGAGCGTTTCGGTATACCGCCCGAAACCGTGCTGGTGCTTAAGCAGCGTAATCGCCTGCTCTATTTTGGCAAGCACGGTTTCAGGCGGCAATGTGCCGGCTTGTTTTTCTGCCGGGGCGAGGCTTTCTAAAGCCTTGCCGGTTTCTTCAGGCTGTTTTGCATCCTTTTCCCCGCGATACACCCGGTAATGCGCCTTTTCACTCGCCCATTCTTTCTCTATTTCAGCCAGCAGCTGTTCCGGATGTGCGGCAGGCACTTTCAGTTCAGTCCGTTTTTCGGCAAGCTGCCTTTCTATTTTTTCGAGATTCCTGTAAGCCTCTGCTAGTTCTTTTGCCTGCACGGCCTTTTTCCGAACCATTTTAAGCTGTTCATCCGTTTCCAAGGCAGCCTGTTTCAGGACGAGCGCTTTCCAATCGTTCCAAGCCTCACGGGCGGCTCGTTTGATTTCATCCGAGACATTTTCGCAATAATGGAGGATATAGTCGCCTGTCAGCCGTGCACCCTCTTTTACCTGGGCGGCGAGCATTGCTTCGCTGAAATCTGCTTTAAGCATGCCGGCCTGTTGTTCCAGCATTTGCGCGCCAGCAAGATGCAGCGGTTTTAAAGCTTCTTGCGCCAGCGGGCGGAGATGCCAGTCGATTTGTGCTTCGGTATTGGCTTCGAGGGCGGCATAGAAATCATGGAGCCGCTGTTTTCTTGCTTCTTCGGTTTTTTTCTTCTTTGCAAAAAAAACGCCGGCATGGAAATCTTTTTGCATGCTTTCAAGATACGCCTTTGCTTTCTCTCTCGTTTCAAACGGCATTAAATAGGCGCCGTCCAGAAACGTTTGAAGCTTTTGCCGCGTATCCTCATCCCAATTTTCAATGCGGGTAAGAAGCGCCCGTTCTTTTTCAAGCCACTCTTGTTCCGCTTCGTACGCTTCCGTTTTCCCGGTGCCCGAATATTTTGCAAGCACTTCCTCATATGCTGCTTTTTGCGGTGCGTACTGCGCTTCAAGCCAGTCGTCATGCTCTTTTTCCAAGACGCTTAAGGATGCTTCAACAGACCGTTCCAGTCGGGCGGATTTTTCGGAAACGGCGTGGTCAATGAGCGCTTTCAGCCGGCCGAATTCATTATCGGGATGATCCGGGTCTTTTAAAGAGGTGTAAAAAATGCCGCCCGGCTGGACATGCCAGGATGCAAATGCATTTTCAACCCCTCGCCGGAATGCGGAAAACGGCAGCTCTTCGCTCTGGTGCTTGTCAATCTGGTTAATAATTAAATAAAGTTCAAGCCCGTGATCGAGCAGTTCTTTTGTAAAGGTAAAATTGAGTTCCGACTGGACATGGTTGTAATCCATCACATAAAAGACAAGATCCGCCATATAAATAGCCGATTCCGTGGCAATCCGGTGCGCATCGTCGGTTGAATCGACACCCGGCGTATCCATCACCGTCAATCCCGCCGGCAAATCGGAATCGGGCTTTGTGATTTCAATTTCCTGGACATGCCCTTTTTTGCAATAATTTTTGACAACTTCAAAATCATACGGCGCGTGAAAAATCAAAGGGGCTTCCCCTTTTTCATAAACGATGGCACAGTCTTCCGTCCCCTTTTCAATTTTGACAAGATTGGCGCTCGTCGGAATCGGGCTTGACGGAAGAACACGGCTGCCTAAAAGCGCGTTAATCATGGTGGACTTGCCGGCTGAAAAATGCCCGCAAAACGCGATATGAAAGTCTTCGCGGCGGACTTTTTTCAGCAGGTTTTTCGCTTTTTCCACCCTTTGTTCATCCCCGTTTTGCCGGAAATGTTCAATTAAGCTTAAAATCTGTGTTGTGTTTTTGCTTTTTTCCTGTAGTTTGGCCATCACTTTACTCCCCATTGTGTGTTGATAGCTCTATTTTAACGAATTTTTCATCGTATTCATACTATATTAGACTCATTTTTTCCCTTGCCTGGGCGAATGCTGCGGACCGCGGATAATTTTCCGGAAAAAAACCTATAATATGGCTGTATCAGGAGGTGACCGCAGATGGGATTATTCCGTTCCCTTTCTGCCTGGCAGTCCGCAAGACGTGAAAAATACATGTCCACGATGCAGGAACAAAACAAATGTCCGGATTGCGGCGGGCGCGGTTTTATCATGCCGGCCGCATACGAATACGCTTATCCGTTTGACTGTTCCGGATGCAACGGAACGGGCTCCTTTCAGGAATGGCAGTTAAACCGGCAGTAGCCGCCACACTTCGGCGGCTTTTGTTTTGTTAAAATATTACAGGATTTTCCTCGCCTCAGCGTGACGGCAATATGCCGGCATGTTATGATGAAGTGAAGAGAAAATAAAAGAGGTGGGGATAAGATGTCCGAAAAGAAAGCTTGGCACATAAACGGTTTTCTCGGGATTTTAGCGATTGTCGTTTTCGCGCTTCTAGGTTTGTTTTTCCTTTTTGCCGTCAATTTTTTTGCCGGTATTGTCCTGCTTGCCATAAGCGTCCTGCTTGTCTCGGGAATTTGTGTCATCCAACCGAATCAGGCGCTGGTTGTCACTTTTTTCGGCCGCTATATAGGCGCGATCCGGGAAAGCGGCTTTTACGTAACGGTCCCGCTCAGTGTAAGGCGGCGCGTTTCGTTGCGGGTAAGGAATTTTAACAGCGCCAAATTAAAAGTGAATGACGTGGACGGAAATCCGATTGAAATTGCGGCAGTCATCGTGTTCCGTGTAGTGGATGCTGCAAAAGCCGTGTTTAATGTGGAGGACTACGAGGAATTTGTTGAGATTCAAAGCGAAACGGCGCTCCGCCATGTTGCCACAAAATACCCTTATGACAGCGCGGAGGAAGAAGGAATTTCGCTGCGCGGAAACGGGGAGGAAGTCTCCAAACATTTAAAAGAGGAACTTCAGCCGCGCCTTGACGTTGCCGGCGTGGAAATTATGGAAGCGCGCCTCACGCACCTTGCCTACTCTACAGAAATTGCCAGCGTCATGCTGCAGCGCCAGCAAGCTTCCGCCATTCTTGCCGCCCGGAAAAAAATCGTGGAAGGGGCAGTCGGCATGGCCCAGATGGCGATTGCGCAACTGGAAAAAGACGGCTTTGAACTGGACGAAGAGCGGAAAATGGTGATGATCAACAATCTGATGGTTTCGATTGTATCCGACCGGGCCGCACAGCCGGTCATCAATACCGGCAATTTAAATTAACCCGAAAAAAGCTGAACCGGATTCCGGTTCAGCTTTTTTCATGCTGTCAGGATGCCTGTGTCCCGACTTTTTTCACCTTTGCTTTTGCCTCTTGTTTATTCGGAAGGATATGGAAAAAAAGATTCAGCACAATCGCCGTCACACTACCTGCGACAATGCCACTTTGCGTAAGGAGCTGGATATTCGACGGCAAACCTTTGAAAATATCCGGTACCACCGTGACGCCAAGGCCAATCCCGATTGAACAGGCAATGATAAACAAGTTTTCGTTATTGGCGAAATCGACTTTGCTTAGCATTTTGATGCCTGACGCAATGACCATCCCGAACATCGCAATCATCGCCCCGCCGAGTACGGAAGATGGAATAATCGTCGTCAGGGCGCCTAATTTTGGAATCAGCCCAAAAAGGAGCAAAAAGGAGCCGACAAGTACCATCACGTTTTTCGATTTCACACCCGAAAGCTGGATGAGGCCGACGTTTTGAGAAAAAGCGGTGTACGGGAAAGCATTAAATAATCCGCCAAGCATGACGGCAAGACCTTCAGCCCGATAACCCCTCGCAAGGTCGTCTTCATGGAGCGGCTGTTTGGTGATCCCGCTTAAAGCGAAGTAAACACCGGAAGACTCCACAAGACTGACGAGCGCCACAAGGATCATCGTGATACAAGCGCTCCACTCAAAAGTCGGCATGCCGAAATAAAACGGCTGCACGATATGCACCCACGAGGCTTCCGCAACCGGGGCAAAGCTGACCTTTCCGAACAATGCAGCCGCGACGGTGCCGATTGCCAGCCCGATTAAAATCGAGATCGAACGGATAAACCCTTTTGCAAACCGCTGCAAAAGGACGATGATGAGCAAAGTGCCGAATGAAAGGGCAATATTGGCCAGGGAGCCGAAATCTTTGCTACCGTCTCCGCCCGCCATATCTTTCATGGCAACCGGAATAAGTGTCACGCCGATAATCGTCACAACCGACCCGGTTACAACTGGTGGGAAAAAGCGGGCCAGCTTGCTGAAAAATTTGCTGATCAAAATGACAAACAGCCCTGATACGAGAATAGCGCCGTACACAGCTGAAACGCCGTACTGCTTGCCGATTGCGATCATCGGCCCGACGGCGGTAAAGGTGCAGCCGAGCACAATCGGAAGCCCGATGCCGAAAAACCGGTTTTTCCAGATTTGCAGCAGTGTCGCAAGGCCGGACATGAAAATATCAACGGAAACAAGATACGTCAGCTGCCTGCTATTCATTCCTAGGGAACTGCCGGTAATAATCGGTACAATGACTGCGCCCGCATACATCGCCAAAACGTGCTGGAGCGCCAGTACGGTCATTTTCGTTTTTTCCGGTTTCATTTGGCATGCACCTCCTCTTGAAATGTGACCGTACCGTTTTCAAGCGACCGAATGGATGCGAGCGACTCCACGCGGATGCCCCGGTCGCGCAGCCTTTTTCCGCCCGGCTGGAATGCTTTTTCAATCACAATGCCGATGCCGCAAAGTTCAGCCCCCGCCTGGTCTATTATATCGATCAGCCCTTCTGCTGCCTGGCCGTTTGCGAGAAAATCATCTACGATAAGCACCCGGTCAGCTTGATTTAAAAAAGCGCGCGAAACGGAAATGATATGGTTTGTTTGTTTTGTAAATGAATGGACGGAAGCTTCATATACGTCCGCGTCCTGCGTGAACGGTTTTCTTTTCCGGGCAAAAACCATCGGAACGTTTAATTCAAGTGCTGTCATTAATGCGGGCGAAATGCCAGAAGATTCGAGCGTCAAAATTTTGGTTACACCATCCTGCTTAAACAGCCCGGCAAATGTTTCCCCGATCTGTTTCATAAGGACAGGATCGACCTGATGATTTAAAAAAGCGTCCACTTTCAGCACCTCGTCCGAAAGCACGATGCCATCTTTTCTAATTTTTTCTTGTAAAGCTTTCAATGTTTTTCCTCCTCTTTGCCTTCGCTGCATTGATCTTGATTGAAACATGCGGCCTTCAGAAAAAAAGCCCAAAGGCCGCTGCACCCACAAAAAATGGAGTAAGCAACGCCTTTGAGCTTTTTCATGTGCAAAAAGGAAAAGGAACATCCACAACGTTCCCATTGCCCACCCATAGTCAGGCCGTTTACGGCAGCCTGGTAGAAACTTGCGGGCCATATTCCCGCGATTATATGAGTGAATGCGTTCAGTTTTTATAATAAAAGTATAAGGGTATCTTTCCGGCATGTAAAGACGAAATTTCCGAACGGCGGATTTTCCGTCTTTCTTTTTGTTCGCGTTTGGCAAAATGCAGGCAACATCCGCCGAAAATTTTACAGAAAAGTCGGCGGGCAACATGGATAGAAAAACCGGAATATCCACCGTTTTTTCCATCGTTACAATTGCCTGTGTTAGGCTACGCACACCGGATCTGCAGCATACGCAGGTTTCCGGTTTTCTTTCTGAAACCGGCGGCTGCCGCACTGTTTGTTAGCCGAAAGTTCTATCTTAATCTTTGATCCGGTATACATCGGTATATTTTTCGGTTAAGTAATCAATCAAGTATTTCGGGTTGAGCGCTTCACCAGTGGCATCGCGCAAAATATCGGCAGGTTTTTTCAATTTGCCGAACCGGTGAACATGCGCCGTGAGCCATTCTCGGACCGGCTCCAGATTGCCCGATTCCACAAGCTTGTCAAAATCTGGAAGCGATTTTAACATCGCATGTTTGAACTGGGCGGCGTACATCAGGCCGAGCGCATAAGACGGAAAATAGCCGAAATCCCCGCCGGCCCAATGCACATCCTGGAGGACGCCTTCCCCGTCATGTGCCGGCCGGATGCCAAGATAGTCCTCATATTTCGCATTCCAGATTTCCGGGAGGTCCCCGATTTCGATTTCATCATTGAGGAGCGCTTTTTCAATTTCATACCGCACCATAATATGAAGCGGATACGTCAGCATATCGGCTTCAATCCGGATCAGGGATGGTTTCGCCTCGTTCACTGCACGGTAAAATGCTTCAAGCGGCACGTCATCAAACTGCCCGGATGCAAACTGTTTCAAAAGCGGATAATTTTTCTTCCAGAACGGAAAAGAACGGCCGATGATGTTTTCAAAAAACAGGGATTGTGATTCGTGTATCCCCATTGACGCGCCTTCTGCAAGCGGCGTACCCGACAGATCTTTTGAAATATGCTGCTCATACAAAGCGTGCCCGCCTTCATGCATGACACCGAACACATCGACGCGCCAGTCGTTTTCATTATAACGTGTCGTAATCCGCACATCCCCCTGGTTGATGCCGGTTGCAAACGGATGCACCGTTTCATCCAGCCGTCCCGCCTCAAAGTCAAAGCCCATTTGCTTTAGTATTTCAAGCGTAAACGCTTTTTGCTTTTCTTTCGGGAATGGGTGAAAAAGAAATGCCGTATCCGGTTTTTCTTCCGACATACTGATTTTCTGGACAAGCGGCACAATCGCATCTTTCACTTGTTCGAATACACGGTCGAGTACATCGACCGTCATGCCCGGTTCATACAGATCGAGCAGGGGATTATACGGATGGCCTTCATACCCCCAGTAGCGGACAAATTTCTTTTTGAATGCCACGATTTGTTCGAGATAAGGCTTGAACAAGGAGAAGTCTGCTTTTTCCTTTGCTTCTTCCCAAACATTTTCCGCTTTCGAGACGAGCACCGTATAAGCCTGGTATTCGTCAGGCGGGATTTTTTTGCTGCGTTCGTATGTTTTCCGGCATTCTTCCAATGTACCGGCTGTCCGTTCCGGCAATTGCTGCTTGTGCGGCAAAAGCTTCTCCAAAAATTCGGCCATTTCTTTTGAAGTTTGCATGTCAAAGACTTCACCCGATAAAATGCCGATCACTTCCGCGCGCTGCCCGACGCCTTTTTTCGGCGCGCCGGTCCGCAAATCCCAGTATATGAGGGCGAGCGCTTCTTCATAAGCTTTGATTTTTTTGACATATGTCAAAAAGTCCTGCTCCAGTTTTTCAATCGACTCTGTCCCCATCATCATGCCTCCCGTCAAATCACTTGCACGTCCATCTTATCATGTTTCACGCGGCGCACAAACGATAACCATTCGGCTTGCTTAGTTTTCTGTTTTCCGCGGCGGGCGCGGTCCCCAAAACTGGTACAGATCGGTTTTGATCGACCCGTTATAAAGCTTTCTCTTTTTCGTCGCTTTTTTGCCGTATGCGCGTTCAAACTGTTCGTCCGACGTCAAAATATAAACTGACCATGTGTCAAGCTTGGCAAATGCCCGGCCCATCTCCCGGTACATGTTTTCCACTTCCGTCCGTTCACCGATTCTCTCACCGTACGGCGGATTGCCCACAATCGTGCCGTATGCTTCCTGCGCCGTAAAATCGGCCACCTGCATCTGTTTAAACGTGACGATGCCGCCAAGTCCTGCCTCATTGGCATTTTGCCGTGCGATTTCAACCATCCCAGGGTCGATATCTGAACCGGCTATATCAAGCGGCTGGTCGTACCGGGCGAGATCTTCCGCTTCTTCGCGCGCTTTTTCAAAGACGGTCTCACTCATCCACGGCCATGTTTCGCATAAAAAATCGCGGTTAAAACCCGGTGCAATATTTTGCCCGATGAGCGCAGCTTCGATCGGAATCGTGCCGGAGCCGGAAAACGGATCGCGAAACGGCCGGTCCGGGTGCCAGTTTGTCAGCCGGATCAGCGCGGCGGCAAGCGTTTCTTTGATCGGCGCCGGCCCTTGCGCCGCGCGGTAGCCGCGTTTATGCAGCCCGGCCCCGCTTGTATCGATCGTAATCGTGGCCACGTCTTTCAATAACGCCACTTCAATTTTAAAAAGCGGGCCGTTTTCTTCAAACCAGCTCGTTCCTTTATAGCGGGACTTTAGCCGTTCAACGATTGCTTTTTTGACGATCCCCTGGCAGTCCGGGACACTGAATAGCTTTGACTTGACCGATTTTCCGGTGACGGGGAACTCGGCATCGCGCGGCAGAAAATCCTCCCAGGGAACCGCTTTTGTCCCTTCAAACAGTTCATCGAAAGTTTCCGCCTTAAATTCAGCGGCTTTGATTTTGACGCGGTCCGCGCACCTCAGCCAAAGATTGGCACGGGCAATCGCCGATTCATCCCCGGCAAATTCGATTTTCCCGTTTTCCACCGTACAGTCGTAGCCGAGTGCGCGCACTTCTTTTGCTACAAGCGCCTCGATCCCCATTGCGCTTGTCGCGATCAATTGAAAGTCAGACATTTTCCCACCATCTCTCGTCTAATATTTCTTATTGTATGGCATGCCGTACCAAATAACACGTTTTAAAAAATTATGTATAAAAAAGGCCGGGCGCCTGCTGTATATCAAAATACCGCAGCGCCGGCCCGATTCTTCCGATTCAGCCAGAATAACGTTCTGTAAGCCATGTTCTGTGCCTTTGTACTGCAAACGATGTGGCGTCATCTCGTACGAAGGCGGTAATCATCTATCTACAAGCAATACGCTTGTCTCTTTCCTCGTTCATTTCCTCAGAAAGAGTGCCTCTACCATGATTTGAGTTGCTCACTTGCGGGGTTTACCTCGTTCCACCTTTACGGTTTCCCGTAAAGCTTCGTCACTGTGGCACTTTCAAGGGTACTCCGCCATGCCGTTAAAGGTTTAGGCGTTTTCCCTGCCGTCAGCCTTGAATCAAGGCTGCCCTGGCTTATGAATTCGCCAGGCACAAACACTACGGGCATCTCAGCACCGTGCGAGCATGGACTTTCCTCAACAGCCGTTTTCAGGCTGCAGCGATTACCCGAACGTTATTCACAACGCTTATCTATTATATAAAAAGAAACCGGGACTTGCAAGCTGTAATTTTTAACGGATGTGTCAATTTCTTCCCCCTGCATTGCCATACCGGGTTCGGGCAAGCGATTGTCTGTTTTTTTTATGCCGCTTCCCCGTGCCCTTTTCTACAGAAAAATTTCACACATTTTTTAGCCGGCTATTCATTTAATTTGTTGCCGAAAACATGTTTTTCAAGATTGGACAGCCGTTTTAAAATATCGAAATTCGTTGTCCCGGTCATTTGCTGTACAGGCTGCCGTTTTGCTAGTTCTTCCGCCTGCTTTTTGAGCCGGAGGTTTTCCTGCTGGAGCTCCTCAATCGTCTGATTAAACGTTTCATAATCTTTTATGATCAGATCCAGAAATTTGTCTACTTCTTCCTGCCGGTAGCCTCTGACAGCCGTTTTAAACTCTTTTTCCAAAATGTCTTTCGCCGTCAATTTAATTTGATCCGATAACATGTTTGCACCACCTTACATCTCCCAGACATAATTTCATTTTTTCAAAAACCTTTTTATTTGTCAATTGTACCACAGCTTGCCTAAAAATCTGTCTGTTCTTCTTCTATTATTGCCTGTAAATCGTAAAAGTCAATGATGCGGATGTCATACGGGTGCGATTCGCTGAACTTTTTTGCAGCTTCGAACAAGTATTTCGGAGACCCTTCGCGTTCTTCGTCATACACAATCATCAGGCAGTCGCTTTTATGTAAGAAAATCCGGTTTTTATTGCGGAACTGCTGCGGGCTTTCGTACGGCCTTTTCGAGATGGCGGCAACAAAATCGGCCTGGGAAAGCACCATCTCGTAGTATGCTTTTTGTTCGTCTTTCCACTTTTCTTCCTGCCCTTCAAACGGCATTAACACAGCGAGTTTAAGTTCCGGGTATTCCGCTTGTAGATCAAAAACGGTTTCAGCAGCCCAAAGTTCGGTGCCCTGCTGCCCGGAAATGAGTACCCATTCGTACCCTTCATCGAGCAATTCCACTAACCGCCTTCTGATGGCCGTTTGAATATAGCGAATACCCGGGTGGTCCGTCCCGAATATCCCCAGTTCATACGGTTTATAACCTGTAATGGCGACAACTTTTCCCAATGCATTACGCTCCTCGTTTTTTGTTTTCCTAAAAGCAGGACGGCAAGGATTACCCTTGCCGTCCATTTGTCAGCAGCACTTCGGCCCGTGCGGTTTGACTGGATCAAAAAAGTTGCTGACCGTTCCCGGATCGGTTTGATTGACGTACGATTCCGTGTGCGGGAAGTAGTTTTGCTGATGAAATACATGGTGATTCACATGGGTTGTATGCGTCGGGAAAACATGCGGCACGATGACATCCTGGACGGTGTGCGTAACGCAGCATTTTGTCGGATGCACAACAGCCGGCATGATCCGCGGCGGGCAATGGTGGTGAAACATGTTCCGATCTCCTTTCATCATCAGACGTCTTTTTTCTTACACTACTAACCTATGACTTGGAAAGGGAACATGTACTAAGGAAAAAACCCAATTTGCCGTTTCTTCCAATCCTTGCCCCCATCCCCCCATGTAGCCCGGTGCATCGTTTTTCGACCTCTTTAACAATTCGTTTTGATCAAAAACCATTTTAACGGGACTTTTGGCGGGCTGCAATAAAAATGGCGGAAATCGACAAAGAGCGCGCATTTTTCTCTGATCCAAAAGAAACCGACAAATCCCAACAAGGGGCGTTTCAAAATCCCGGATTCCCCGTCGAATCATGCGCTTGCCCAGGAAATAGCGGTTAAAAACCGGTTCTTTTCCCGGACATTTCCTTGCTGACAGAGGATCTCGCCGGGATTTGGGCTTTCCGGTACAACCGTAAAAGGCGTTTTTCCGTTTCCAAATAGCATTTTTTCCATTTCCCTGAACCGAACTTGCCGTACTTTTGATAAATTTCCAGTCCCTTTTCGGCATAGTGGACGGCTTGCAAAAGGTCTTTTTTCTTGTGTTCATACAGTTTGGAAAGCTCAATGCACGCTTCGGCTCTGATCGTATCCGGCGCATTTTCGGCTAATTCAGCCCAAAGCATTCCGGCTTTCCTGTATGCTTTTTGTTTTTTATACTGGAAGGCCAGACGGTGTTTGGCAGCCAGATCATTTTCGCCCGCGGCCGCTTCAAAACTTTTCACGGCGGCATCATTTTCGCCGATATATTCAAACCATTTCCCAACAAGCCGTTTTTCCTTTGCCGTCTGGTTTGGGTCGGTCTCCAGAATTTGAAACGTAAGGTGAGTATACAAAGTAATGAGCGATAAAATGTCCTCTTCGTTATGGCGGATGACGCCAAGCAGGCCTTCCGGATTTTTGCGCTCAACGAAATCAAAATAAATCATTGGCGCCAAATATCCCGGAATATCCTCTTCGCGTTCCACTCCTAGAATTTCACGCTCTACATTCGCTAATTTCACGGACCCGAGTTCATCTTTCCACAGCCTTTTTGCCGCGTGGTACAAGTCAAAATGGCCAAATTCAGGCAGACGCGGGACGTGGTCGCGGATAAGCGTATGGCGCGTCTTTACCTGGGGCCAGTCAAACGCCTTCCCGTTATATGTAACGAGCGCAGTGTAATCGATATTTTCCAGGAAACTGTAGTAAAGCGGCACTTCAAGCCCCGGTTCCAGAAGAATATGCTGTTTTAAAATGACATTTTCTTCGGTAAAGGAAGCATATCCGAGCAAAAAAATCGTGTTGCCCGCCCCTCCCCCGAGGCCGGTCGTTTCGGTATCGAAAAAAAACAAATCAAACGGGCTGTAGCCTTTGGCGGATAAAGGGTGCCGGACCGGTTTTTGCTGCCACAGTTTGACGGCATCAAAATAGTCGCGAAAAGCATATTTGCCGTGCTTTGTTTCAAGCGGGTAACGGACTTCACGGATGAGGCAGTACTCGCCATCCAAATCATACAGCGAAGCGCCCGCCTTTTCCCACATTTCAAAGAAAGGAACAGAATCGGTCCGGGATGCTTCCACCCGTTCGGCAGGCTCAGGCTGGTCTCTCACGATATGGTTTTTCATCCGGTTTAATTTATCTTTTAATCCCGGCATGTTGCGCCCCTCCTTTGATCGCCCCGAGCCAGAAATCAAACAGCCGGACGGCGGCCTGCTTTGCGCCCGCGGCAGCCGTTTCTGCGCCCGTACAGGAAGGGCACCCGTCTTCGCAAGGGCAGTTTACAACCATCGCTCTTGCAGATTCCAAAATTTCCCTTGCCCCGCCATAGATTTTTTCGCTCAGGCCGATGCCGCCCGGATACCGGTCATACAAAAAGATTGTTGGCTTTTCGTCATGGATCGCTTTCACTTGGGGCACGGCCTGGATATCATGGGCGTCACACATGGCAAAAAGCGGCGCAATCGACTGGAGTGCGTGCGCAGCGCCGGTAAGCGCGCCTTCCAGCAAATGTTTGGGTACCGCGTCTTCCCCCATGGAAAACCAAACGGCATTCGTGTGCAGTTCCATTTCCGGAAGGTGGATCGGCCCCGAGCCAATGTTTTCATGCGTGTTAAATTTAATTTTTTTGAAAATCGTCGGCATCGCCCGGACCATCACATCCCCATAGCCGATAATGGCATCCTGCAAAACAGTCTTTCGGTCTTGTTCCAGCACTTTCAGCTCCACCGCCAGATTGGCATCCGTGTAATAATCAACAGCGACTTCACGGACAAATGCCTTTTTCTCTTCCCAGTCCAGCTTTTCAACCTGATACTGCACCGCCTGATGCAAATAAATCGCCTCTTCATGGAGCAATGTCATCGCGCTGAACTGGTCCATTTCACCGATCACGCGTACATCCGGCGCATGGGTCATATCGATAATGACGACATTTTCCTGCGACGCGGAACGAAGGCTGATATTGTGGG
The DNA here is from genome assembly GCF_943193165.1 of Weizmannia agrestimuris. Classification (NCBI taxonomy): domain Bacteria; kingdom Bacillati; phylum Bacillota; class Bacilli; order Caryophanales; family Bacillaceae; genus Heyndrickxia; species Weizmannia agrestimuris. Next base: position 167,603 of record NZ_CALPDC010000002.1, on the reverse strand, counting down.
CCGGAAAAGCATCATTCATCCAGTACCAGGCATCCCCGCGCCGGTGGAGGATCCGTTCATCCGCTAAAAACTCGAGCACGTCCTCGATTTCAACGTCTCCAAACGTTTCCCCTTTTTTAAACGGTAGTTCGTATGCCGCGCATTTGACATGGTCGACTAAAATGACAAGATTATCGGGGTTGATGCGCGCCGTCTCTGGGGACCGGTTGAAAAAGAAGCCCGGATTGCGGATGATGTACTGGTCAAGCGGGCTTGAGCCGGCAACAAGGATGACGAGCGATTCCCCCTGCCTTCTTCCTGCGCGCCCGGCCTGCTGCCAGGCGCTCGCAATTGTGCCCGGATAGCCGGTCATAATACAGACTTGGAGCTGGCCGATATCGACACCGAGCTCGAGGGCGTTCGTGCTGACAATCCCGTATATGTCCCCATTTCTTAATCCCTGCTCAATTTTCCGCCGCTCCGTTGGAAGGTATCCTCCCCTGTAGCCCATGATCGACTTTTCCCCGAGTTCATCTTTTACGAGTTCCTGCAAGTATTTTAAGATGATTTCGACGCGCACACGACTTCTTGCAAAAACAATCGTCTGGATTTTGTTTTTCAAAAGTTCCCCTGCAATTTTCCGGACTTCAAGCGTGGCGCTTCTCCGGATGTTCAACGGCTTATTCACAAGCGGCGGGTTGTAAAAAAGAAAATGCTTCGTTCCACTTGGCGCGCCGTTTTGGTCAATCAGTTCCATTTTTTTGCCGGTTAGCTTTTCCGCCAGCTCTTTCGGGTTTTGGATCGTCGCGGACGTGCAAATAAAAACCGGATCGCTCCCGTAATAACGGCAAATCCGCTTTAATCTGCGCAACACATTGGCGACATGGCTGCCGAACACGCCGCGGTATATATGCAGTTCGTCGATCACCACGAATCTTAGATTTTCAAAAAACGACACCCATTTTGTATGGTGGGGCAAAATGGCGGAATGCAGCATATCCGGATTGGTAATGACGATATGGCCGGCTTTGCGAACGCGCTGCCGGATATTTGAAGGCGTGTCCCCGTCATATGTATAACTGTTTACCGGCACGCCGGCTTCTTCAATGATTTCGTTTATTTCACTTTTCTGGTCCTGCGCGAGCGCTTTTGTCGGAAACATATAGAGCGCGCGTGCATCCGGGTTTTGAAGGATGGTCTCGAGCACAGGCAGATTATAACAAAGCGTTTTGCCTGATGCAGTCGGGGTAACGGCCGTAAAATCTTTTCCTGCCATAGCAAGCTGATATGCCTCTGCCTGGTGGGTATACAATGACGAAATTCCTCTTTTTTCGAGTGCCGAAAGCACAGCCGGTGTGATGCTGCCAGGAAAAGGCACCGTTACAGCCGGCTTTCCTTCAATCGTATGCCAATGGACGATCCGTTCCTGGAAAGAACGGTCCATCTGCAACTGCTCCAATATTTCCTGCAAATTCTTTTTTCTGAACATCTTTCTTCACCCCGCTATCTATTATATCGAATAGACGTTCGTTTTTAAAGCATTCTTTCACATTTCCCGTTTGGTTTTCATATTATACAGCGAAAGAGTGCTGTGCAACCATTTCATTTTTTTCATCATTAACAAGAAAGGAGCCTGCCGATGTCCAATTTATCCGGCCCGGATGAAAAGCATCCTTTTTACGGGCTGATGCAAGCGATGGACCAATTTTTTCAGGAAAAACCGGTCAAACATTTTTTTGAGAATCTCGATGAATTTTTTTCTTTTGATACGATCCCGGTCCGCCTTGAAGAAAAAGATGAAGCTTATGTACTGACAGCCAAACTGCCCGGGTATGAAAAAGGCCAGATTGAGATTGAAGTTTATGATCAATATCTCACCATTAGCGCCAGGCATGAGGAAGCCGTTTCAAGTTTGGATGAAACGAAAAAAGCTTACGAAAAGAAAAGCGCATTCCGCCGGATAAGCCGGACTGTGCCCCTGCCGCCCCTGGTGGACGGGGATCAGATTCAGGCAAAATTTGAAAACGGGCTGCTTGTGATTTTGATGCCGAAAGGAAAGAAAAAAAAGCTGAGGATTGAATAAGAGGCCGGGAGCGTCCCGGTTTTTTCCGTTTTTTGTCCCTTTTTTAAGCAAAACGGCCCGGAAGCCTATTTTGTAAACAGGCCCCCGAGCCCTTTGACCATCGATGATACTTGATTAATCGCATTGATCATCTGTCCGGCAGTATTGACCATTTTATTAAAATCAATGGAGCCATCCTGGGATTTGAAGGAATTCAAAAAAGATCCCCCCATTTGCGGCGGCTTTGGTGGAACAGGCTGATGCGGGTACGGATGGCCGAACCCTGCCGCACCGTGTTGGGTATTTGACTTTTCAGCTGCCTCGAGCGGGTTCCCAAACAAATGCATGGCCGCTTCTTCCCCGGCATGCTGGCCGTTTTGTCCGTGCATATGCCAGGCCTGACCGTACCCGCCCGGATGCTGGCCGTACGGATACGGCGCTGGGGGGTATCCATAAACATGCGGGGAATGCTGCCCGGGATATGGAAATTGCGGGTAATACGGACCGGCCCCCGGCATTACAGGATACCGACCTATGCTTCTTGTGCGCCGGCTGCTGTAAGGATCTTGAAAAACGCGCATTGCCATCGCCTCCTGCCTGCTTCACCAATAATGTATGTGGCATCTGGCAATTGGTGATATGTCCATATCGCTTACGATTTCTCCAATGCTTCCTGCAAGCTTTGGAGAATATATTTCACCGACTGAAAATAATCGAGCATCATTTTGCGGCTCGATGACGGGTAAAAAGCACGCACCGCAACCATTTGCAAATTTTCGGCCGTATGTTCAAGCTGGGATGGAAAAAGATGCGCCGGCCTCCGGGCTTCCACCCATGCTTTTGCGGCCGGGAGCCACCTGTCAATGGCATCCTGCAACGTATCGCAAAAAGGCTTGACTTCGCTGAAAAAATCCTTTTCCACCCCTGTTTCCTTTACTTCCTGGTACAGGTCGTAAAGCTCAAGCGTGTACGCAATCAGCTGCTCGTTTAACGCTTGTAATTGCCCTTCTTCCATTTCTGTTCACCCTTCTAACCGGATATTCTCCCTTCGCCGGGTTTTTTTACGGGAGACTTCTTTCATTTTAGGAAGTTTTTTTGTTTTCATCAATCCGCAAGCTTTCCGCCCTGTATGTTTTTCTGAATGCTTCCGCCCTTTTTTCCAAATGATCCAGCTTCATTTCTGCTTTTTTCAAATGGTACCACTGCTTTATCGACTGCTTTCTTGCTTCCTTCTCCGCCTTATGCCGGATCTCTGTCCCAATATTTTCGAGTGCCTCTTCCATTTTTTCCAGCCCGTTTAAAAATGCGGCTTTCGGTATCATTTGTTTTCCCCCTTGAATTTCATCATGCCTATTCATTCTCTGCCAGGCGGCCCGGTCCCTTCATGCCTGACAAAACTAGAAGCAATTCGGCAAAGAAAACGGGTTTCTTCATTTTGCGTTTTCTTTCGACAGCGTGCCTCCATTTTGGGCGCATTTTTCCCGGCTGCGCCAACTTTCGTGCCGGCATGTATGCAAAAGGCGGAACTGCAAACAATAAATATGCCGGAAAATCCGGTGACACCAATTTCAGGAGGTGGGTTTCCATGAAAACGAATGACAACAAAGCACAACAACAGAAAAAAGCACGGGAACAGAAAGGGTCTTTGGCAAAAGGAGATAAGAAGCTGAACGGCCCTGACCGCCCTTCCACCTAATGAAAGCAAAAAGCAAGGAAATGTTTCCTTGCTTTTTGTTTTGCCTGTTTTTAGCGAAAAAAACCGGGCAGGCCGGTTCCTTGTCCCCCGCCGGCGCAAAAGGGGCCGAAAGACTGTTTTTTTTATTACATATTCTTTGTCTGTTCTGCTATGATATAATTTAGCTTATGAGGTGAGGGAACATGGAATTGCGTTATCCAAACGGAAAAAAGTATAAAGGGAAAAAAAACAAAGCCGGACGGAAAAATGCGAACCAAATTTTATACGGCAACCGTGGGATGACACTGGAAGAGGATCTGAATGAAACCAATGCTTATTATTTGCAGGAAGGCATTGCCGTTATCCATAAAAAACCGACCCCGATCCAGATTGTCCAGGTCGATTATCAGTCACGGAGCACAGCCGTCATTAAAGAAGCCTATTTTAAACAGCCGTCCACAACCGATTACAACGGGGTGATGAACGGTAAATATATAGACTTTGAAGCAAAGGAAACGCAAAACCATACTTCTTTTCCGCTTCATAACTTCCATGAGCATCAAATCAGCCATATGAAACAGGTGGTGGCGCAAGGCGGAATTTGCTTTGTCATTCTCCGTTTTGCGAGGGAAGAAGAAATTTTTTTGCTGGAATCCCGCCATTTATTTTTTTATTGGGATAGAATGCTTGCCGGAGGGAGAAAATCGATAAAAAAAGAAGAAATTGAAGAAAACGGGCACCCTATACCGGTTGGATACCGGCCGAGAATTGATTACATCGCCGTTTTAAAACAATTGTATGCTTTATAGTTGTTGCCCGGCCGGATGATTGACGGATCCGGCAACAATATGTTTTGAATCTAAATCGGCTTTTTCAGATTTAGAAGAAAGGAATGCTGAGCATGGCAGAAAAATACCAATCCCGCGAAGAACGCCGGAAACAAATGCAGGCAAATCAACATAAAAAGAAAAGGAAAAAACCGAAAAACAAATTTTTAACATTTATAAAGCGGCTCATTCTTGTCTGCTTTCTTGTCGGGCTGGCCGGAGTCATTGCGGGAATCAGCACTTTTGCGTATTACGCAAGCAGCTCCCCGAAACTGACGAAGAAGCAGTTATCCGACCCGATTCCATCGGTGATTAAGGATAAAAGCAACAAAACAGTCGCAACGCTCGGGGCACAGAACCGGAAATATATTGATTATGAAGAGCTTCCAAAACAGATGGAAAACGCGATTCTTTCGACAGAAGATGCACGGTTCTATCAGCACCACGGGATCGACCCGATTCGGCTTGGGGGTGCGGTGGTCGCAAACTTTACCAAAGGGTTCGGATCCGAGGGGGCGAGCACCCTCACCCAGCAGGTCGTTTCCATGGCGTTAAATAATAAAAACGAAAAAACATTAAAGCGGAAGGCCCAGGAAGCGTGGCTGGCGATCCAGCTTGAGCGGAAATATACAAAGCATGAAATCCTTGAAATGTATGTCAATAAAGTCTATATGTCAGACGGTGTCTTCGGCTTTGAGACAGCCGCTGAACATTATTATGGCAAATCTTTAAGCAAATTATCACTGCCGGAAATTGCCGTACTGGCCGGCATGCCACAAAGCCCGAATAATTATAATCCGTTTGACCATCCGGATCTGACGAAGAAAAGAAGGGACATTGTCCTTTCGATGATGTACAAAAACAATAAAATTACAAAGGCAGAAATGGAAAAAGCGCAGGCCACCCCGGTTTCGGCCGGACTGGTCAAAGAAAAAGAGCGGAATACAAACGCGAACAAATATCCTGCCTTTGTCAATGAAGTCATTAAGGAAGTGCAGAAACTCGGGAACTATAATGTGTATGCCGATGGTTTAACCATTTATACAACCCTGGATTCTTCCGCACAGCAATATACGGAAAAAATCTTAAACACCAATTCGATCATCAATTATCCGGATAAAAAAATGCAGGCCGGCATTGCCCTGATCGATACGAAAACAGGCGAAATCCGTGCGCTCGGCGGCGGGCGCAATATGAAACTTGACCGTGGCTTCAACTATGCCGTTGATACGAAGCGTTCGCCGGGATCAACAATCAAACCGATTCTTGACTACGGGCCGGCGATTGAGTACTTGCACTGGTCAACCGGGCACCAATTGAACGATGTGGCAACCACTTATTCGGACGGAACGCCGATTAATGACTGGGATAACCGGTTCCTTGGCAAGATGAGCATGCGCAAGGCACTGTATTTATCACGGAATATTCCTGCCTATGAAACGTATAAAGAAGTTGGCAAGGAAAGGGCCATCCGTTTTGCAAAAAAACTCGGCCTTGATTTAAACAGCAAAGAAATCGTTGAATCTTCATCCATCGGCGGAGGGGTGCAAGTTTCACCGCTGCAGATGGCTTCCGCTTACGCCGCATTCGGCAATGAAGGCATATACAACAAGCCGCATGCCATCCGGAAAATTGTCCTGCGTGACGGGGTCACGGAAATCAAACCGCATGTCCAGTCCAAAATCGCCATGAGTGATTTTACGGCTTATATGATTACGGACGTGCTGAAAGATGTGCTGACAAAAGGCACTGGGACAACCGCCCATATTCCAGGATTGCCTGCCGCCGGTAAAACGGGCACAACGAATTTTGATAAAGATGAGCTGGCAAAATACGGGATTTTGAGTTCTTCTGTGCGGGATTCCTGGTTTGCGGGCTACACGACAAGATATTCGTTAGCTGTATGGACCGGATACGAAAGCGAGAAAGGCAAAAAATATGGCGTCACAAGGCCGTATCAAACGGTCGCGCAGCAAATTTACCGCCACTTGATGCGCTATGTATCGGAAGGCAAAGAAACGCCTGACTTTACGATGCCGAAAAGTGTCGTCAGAATGGGAAGCGAATTGTATATCCGCGGCCATATCGATACAGCGATTGATAAAAAATCCGTTACCCAGGATGCGCCGGCAAATGTTCACGCAGCGTATGATGCAAACAGCAAAAAAATTACGGTTACCTGGGATTATGAAGGATCAGGTGCAACCTTTAACGTCTCCGGCACAATAAACGGCAGCGCGGCGTCATTCGGTTCGACTTCAGGAAAATCGATCACCGTTGCCAATCCGAAAGCGGGCGCAACGTATGTCTTCAATGTCACCGCCACGGTAAATGGCGTGAAAAGCAAAGCGGCATCCGCCAGTGTAACGGTTCCGGGGGATAGCACGGACACGAAGGCGGATGATAACCAAAACAAGCAACCGGAAGACAATACCCAAAAACAACCGGATGCAAACAATTCAAATACGAATAGCAATACCGGCACTGACACCAATCAGTCCGGCGAAAACAAAGACAACACCGGCTCAGACAAGGGAACAAACAGCGGCAATTCAAACGGCACCGGCTCGGAAAACAGCGGAAACGGCAACAGCAACAAAGATAACAACAACGGTCCAGGAAACAGTTCAGGCACTGGCCCTTCAAGCGGAAATGACAGACCGGCAAACAATGGAGCAGGCACTCATGGCAAGGGAAACAGCGGTTCAAACGGAAACCAAGGGACCAATACGAACGGCGGGAACAGTTCCAATAAAGGCGAAAACAGTTCGGGCAACACGTCCGCAAATAACAATACCGGTTCTGAATAAAAAAGCACGTGATTGATGGCTTCCTGTGCTCCCGCCGGTTCGCACCAAAAAAGCATGGAGAATCAGTTCTCCATGCTTTTTGTATTGTTATTTCTTGTTCTCTTTCTGCTTCATCCGTTTCTTCCCTTCCCTGCACAGGTCAAGAAGCGGGCAGATTTCACATTGCGGGCGCTGGGCCTTACAATGGTAGCGGCCGAAGAAGATCATCCGGTGGTGCGTGATCGACCATTCTTCTTTCGGCACTTTTTTCATTAAGGTTTGTTCCACTTCCAATACACTGTCTTTGTAGCGGCAAAAACCGAGCCGTTTGCTTACTCTCTCCACATGGGTATCGACAGCAATGGCCGGAATGCCAAAAGCAACCGACAGGACAACGTTTGCCGTTTTTCTGCCGACGCCGGGCAGTTTCATTAGTTCTTCACGTGTTTGCGGCACTTCCCGCCCGTATTCCTCGATGAGCATCCGACAAAGTTTTTGGATGTTTTTTGCTTTGTTGCGGTATAGGCCGATCGACCGGATGTCCTGCTGCAGTTCTTCAAGCGGCACGGCAATATAATCATCCGGCGTTTTATACTTTTGAAACAGATTTTTTGTCACTTTATTGACGAGCGCATCGGTGCACTGGGCGGATAATGTTACCGCGATCAGCAGCTCAAAAGGATTTGAATGATTCAATTCACAGCGGGCATCCGGAAACATTTCCCCCATTGTCTCAAGGCAATGCCGGATTTGTTTTTTTGTCAGCATTTCTTAAACTCCTGTAACTAGTTTACATAAAATTATTATTGTCACCTTTATTGTTCGAGCCAGTTATAAAACGGCACCGGATTGGTCGTTTTCGGTTTTTCTGTTTGCGGTTTTGACGATTTACGGAAATTCCTTCCATATTCACGTGCTTCATCCACCGTCCGGATGCCGTTCTTTTTCCATTCAAACAAAATGCGGTCTATGTAGCGGAAATTCAGTTTGCCGGAGATGACGGCTTCGCGCAGGGCGGCTTTGATCAGATCAGGGGATTGCCCGTCCTGGTCAATCCACATCGCCAATGTTTCGCATTCGAGCGGCGACAGCGGCCTGCCAAACTCCTGTTCAAACGTGGTGTATAAATCGGTTTCTTCGTTTACGCTTTTTTCAAGCTCGTCCTGTTTTTTCTCATAGATAAATTCATCGGCGAGTTTCGCCCACAGCGGCATGATCGAATATTTTTCATACAGGATGCCACCTTCCCCTTCCCCTTCTTCAATGGACAAAAACTGATGCTGGATTAGACGCCGCAAAATCGAAACGCACATACTTTCCGAAATGGTAAGCCTGCCTGCCAGATCTTCAGGCGTCGGAAACGCATTTCCCTCTTTTAAAAAAGAATAAACTTGCAGCAAAAGCACAAGTTCCGTTTCATTCAGGCCAAGCTGTTTGTATTTTTTCAATAAGAGCTGGGGGACGGTCAATATCCCTTCTTCCCACCAGGCAAGCAAAAGATCTTTATCCATGTCGGACACCTCAATGTAAGTATAGCAGTTTAAAAACGGCAAGGGAATTGAAAAAAACATCTGAAAAGAAAAACGGCTGCACACCGTCAATGCAGCCGTTTTTTCAATTACGGATAGATCCGGTTTAAAAGCCTCGGGAACGGAATCGTTTCGCGCACATGCTCAACGCCCGAAATCCAGGCAACCGTCCGCTCAAGGCCCAGCCCGAAGCCGGAATGCGGAACAGAACCGTATTTTCGTAAATCAAGATACCATTTGTAAGCTTCTTCCGACAGATTGAAATCCTTGATCCGTTTCAGCAACAAATCATAGTCATTGATCCGCTCGCTGCCGCCGATGATTTCCCCGTACCCTTCCGGCGCAATCAAATCGGCGCACAGCACGACTTCCGGGCGCTTAGCATCCGGCTGCATGTAAAACGGTTTGATTGCAGCCGGATAATGCGTAATGAACACCGGCTTGTCGAAACTTTCGGCAATCGCGGTTTCATGCGGCGCACCAAAATCTTCGCCCCACTTGATATCATCAAATCCTTTTTCATGGAGCAATTCAATTGCATCATCATACGTAATCCGCGGAAACGGCGCCGACACTTGTTCAAGCTTTGAAGTATCGCGGCCAAGCCGGTGCAGGTCGAGTTTGCAGTTTTCCAAAACGGACCGGACGATATAAGAGACATACTGTTCCTGTACTTTCAGGCTGTCTTCATGTTCATAAAAAGCCATTTCCGGCTCGATCATCCAAAACTCGATCAAATGGCGGCGCGTTTTCGATTTTTCGGCGCGGAACGTCGGGCCGAAAGAAAATACTTTCCCGAATGCCATTGCTGCCGCTTCCATGTAAAGCTGCCCACTTTGTGATAGATAGGCCTCTTCGTCAAAGTACTTCGTATGGAACAGCTCGGTCGTTCCTTCCGGCGCACTGCCGGTTAAAATCGGCGGGTCGATTTTCGTAAACCCGTGCGTATTGAAAAACTCATACGTCGCCCGGATGATCTCGTTCCGGATTTTCATGACGGCGTGCTGGCGGCGGGAACGGAGCCATAGATGCCTGTGGTCCATTAAAAATTCGGTCCCGTGCGCTTTTGGTGTGATCGGGTAATCTACGGCTTCATGAATGATCTGAATGCCGGTCACCTGGAGCTCGTAGCCGAACGGGGAGCGGGCATCTTCCCGGACTGTCCCGGTAACGTAAAAAGAAGTTTCCTGGCTCATCGATTTCGCCGTTTGAAAGACCTCTTCCCCGGCTTCGTTTTTTACGACGACCCCCTGGATAAAGCCTGTCCCGTCACGCAGCTCGAGAAAAGCAATTTTGCCGCTTGAACGTTTGTTGTTCAGCCAGACCCCGATCGTCACTTCCTCCCCGATATGCTGGTGTACTTCTGAAATGGTGATTTTCACGGTATTTCCCTCCAAAACAATTTCCGGCTTGTCTCCCATATGTACCGAAATCCATTATACTAAACAAAGGCGGAAAAAGGAAACAAGCCAAAGTTTCACGCTTTTTTCCGTGTTTCCACGAACTGTTTGATCCGCTTGAGCGCTTCTTCGAGATTTTCCAAAGAAGTGGCATAAGAAAGCCGGATATTGTTTTCCGCGCCGAAACCGGAACCCGGGACGACGGCAACGCGCGCTTCCTCGAGCAAAGCCTCCACAAATGCGTCAACCGTTTGAAACCCAGTCAGCTTTGCGGCTTCTTTCACATTCGGGAATAAATAAAAAGCGCCTTGCGGTTTGATGCAGGTAATCCCGTCAATTTCAATCAGCTGGTTAAAAACAGCATTGAGCCGTGCCTCGAAAGCCTGGCGCATCTCTTCCACGGTGCGTTCATCCCCGCTATATGCGGCGAGTGCCGCGAACTGGGAAGGCGTTGCCGGATTGGAAGTCGAATGGCTGGCAAGATTTGTCATCGCTTTGATGATATCCCCGTTTCCGGCCGCATAGCCGATCCGCCAGCCGGTCATGGAATGGGATTTTGAGACGCCGTTAATGATCACCGTCTGTGCTTTCAGTTCCGGTGAAATGGTGGCGATCGAGACATGCCGGCTGCCGCCGTACACCAATTTTTCGTAAATTTCGTCCGACACGATCAAAATATCGTGTTTCAGGCAGACTTCACCGAGTTTTTCAAGTTCTTCCCTTGTATACATCATGCCGGTCGGATTGCCGGGAGAGTTGAGTACAAACGCTTTTGTCCGCGGCGATATGGCTTTTTCCAGCTGCTCCGGCGTTATTTTATACTGGTTTTCTTCTTTGCCTTCTACAAAGACCGGGACGCCTTCTGCAAGCTTTACCTGCTCGGGATAGCTTACCCAGTAAGGAGACGGGATGATCACTTCATCGCCCTGGTCGAGCAGCACCTGAAACAATGTATACAAGGCGTGTTTTGCCCCGTTGGTAATGATGATTTCATTTGCTTTAAAGCCAAGCCCCTGGTCTTTTTGGAATTTTTCAATGACGGCCTCTTTCAGCGATGCCATTCCGCCGGCCGGGGTATACTTCGTCTGGCCGTCCAGCATCGACTGGTACGCGGCTTCGATAATCTCCCTCGGTGTATTAAAATCGGGTTCACCTGCGCCAAGGCCGATCACATCGATGCCTTGCGCCTTCATTGCTTTTGCCTTTGCCGTAATCGCCAACGTGGATGACGGCGTTAATGCACTTACCCTTGATGCTAGTTTCATACGATTCACCTCTCCAAACGGATCAATTGGATTTTTTTAAAAAAGGAACCTCATCATAGCCGAGGCTGTTTCCTTTTATATAAGCAACTTCCCAAATGGGAACCTGGCTTTCCATGCCGAGCCGCACAGATAAAATTTTATCCGGCTGCCTTTTCTGCACCACTTGTTTCACTGCATCCTGTTTTGAGATGCCGGTATTCAAGTCTAGGACGGTCACACGTTTCGGTTTCTTTTCAGGGATCCAAACCGCTTTTTTCTTCCCGCCTTTTCCTTTCCCCACGACAACATAATAGGTGCTTTTGCCATTGTAAAGATAAAATGCATCGGCAGCCCGGATGCCGGCTTCGCTTTTGGCAACAGCGACCGCTTTGTTGTAGGCTTCATGATACGGTTTCCGTGCTTTCCAATAAGTCTCTGCCGCAAATCCGGCTATCACGATGACCAAAATGCAAATCGAGATCAGTGCTTTTTTCATTCCGAACCCTCATTTTCCATGGCGTAAATCCTTTTAAGCAGAAATTGTCATTCATATCAGTTCCCATGCAGGCCATCCTAAGCTTAGAATCATTTCCTTCATCATTATACAGCAAAAATGAATGAAAAAATGATGCATTTGATCATTTTTCCGGTCTACCCTGTTTTGTGCTGCATTGTCGCAGCACTTTTTTTACAGCCAGCTTTCAATGACCTCAAGCGTCTCGTTCAGATCCAGGTGCCTGATGCGGACCGGCGGCAGAGACTTTGTGAACGCCGGCCCGTATGTGGCCGTTTCAATCCTCCGGTCCAGGACAAGAAAAATGCCGCGGTCATGACGCGTCCGGATAAGCCTGCCAAACCCTTGTTTGAACCTGAGCACGGCTTCAGGCAAGGCATAGGCGGAAAACGGGTTTTTCCCCTTTGCCCTGAAATAATCGGACTTTGCTTCAGTAACCGGTTCATCCGGGGGCAAAAACGGAAGGCGGGCCATCACAAGGCAGGAAAGGTCATCGCCAGGGATGTCGACCCCTTCCCAAAAGCTGCTTAAACCGAAAAGAATGGCTTTGTCAAATTTTTGAAAGCTTTTCGTTAACCTCGACCGGCTGCCGCTTGATATTCCCTGGGCGATAAACATATAATCTTCAAGCATTCCGCTTTCTTTCATCAGGTGGTACACGTTTTTCAGCAAATCAAAGGATGTAAATAAAATCATCATCCTGCCTTTTGTGGCCTCCGCAACGGCAAGCAGATAACCTGCCATTTTTTCCGCAAAGTCTTCTATACTGACGGATCCGATATCGGGAAGGTCGTTCGGGATAATAAACTGCACCTGCCTGTCGAACCGGAAAGGCGACGGAATGCGGACCGTTTTTGTGGTGTGCGCTAGCCCCGTCTCGTCCAGAAAATAGCGGAAGCTTCCGCCAACGGTCAATGTCGCGGAAGTAAGCACAACGCTCTTTTTTCGCGAAAAAAAAGCTTTTTGCAATGTTTCTCCGGCATGCACCGGCTGGCAATAGATGACAAGGCTGTTCGGGAGGGCGCGCAAATCCCCTTCCACCCAGACGACATTTTCATCCCCGCCGTTTTGGCCGGCGAAAATGGCCAGGTTGTCGCGCAAAAGGCGCCAATCTTCCAAAAAGCTGTACATTTCTTCGATAAAAGCGAGTGCCTGTTCTTTCATCTGTTTTTCGGAAAGCAACTGCGAAAGTCTTTCTTCCAAAGCCTGTGAAATCTCTTTCATGGACGCCCTGATCCGTTCCGTACAGAGCAGAACTGCCTGCCATGCTTTTTGTTTCCAATTTTCTTTTTTAATTCTTAATTTGATTTTCTGGTAACCATTTGTTTCCCGGTTCACGCGCATTACTTTTTGGGCAAGCATACCGAATAAATCATCGAGCTCAGCCTCAAGGCCCTGCAGGATTGCATCGCATTCAAACGCGTGCAGTCTGGCTTTTAGCCCATATTTTTCCATCATTTTTTCCAATTTGTAAAACAGTTGTTTTTGCTCATACAGACCAAGCCTTGCCATCATATATTTCATTTGGTTGTAACTTGCGCGTTTCCCGATCGTTTCCCGGGCCGCTTGTTCAAGGCGGTGGGCTTCATCAATGATGACGTATTGAAATCCGTCAAACACCGACTGGTCCCTTTCAAGTTCCGCGCACAGCATCGCATGGTTCGTGACGGCGATGTCAGCAGAGGCTGCGCAGGCTTTGGCGTAAAGATAAAAATCCCGCGATTTCCACGGATCTTTTTTATCCGTATGCCAGCCGTCCTGTTTAATCCGCTGCCAAAAATGTTTTCCGCCGCCAGATAAATGAAGCTCGTCAAGATCGCCGCTTTCTGTTTCGGTAAGCCAGACCAGGATTTGCATTTTGGCAAATACGGCGTCGTACTGCCGGTCCGGTTCTTTTAACGACTGTTCAAACTTAAACAAATGCAGGTAATGGCTCCTCCCCTTTAGCAACACGGTCCTGACCGGGGTTTTCAGCATCTGTTCAAGCCTTTTGATTTCCTTATTTAAAAGCTGGTGCTCAAGCGCAACAGTATACGTGCTGATTAACACCGGTTTCTGTTCCGAAATCGCTTGGAAAGCGGCCGGCACAAGATAGGCAAGGGATTTGCCGATGCCCGTGCCTGCTTCTAATGCGACATGCTCCTCAGCAGAAAAAGCTTCCCGGACATGGTCCATCATTTCAAATTGGGCGGGGCGCGCTTCCATCCCGGTACCTGAAGCCGCAAACCAGGATTCTTTTTCAGCCGCATCCTGCGGATAACGGCCAATCTCGCGCGGGCCGTCATCCGCAGGCAGGCTTTTCCGTTTTAATGCGATGCCCCGGTATACTTCCATATCCGGCGGCAAATGCTCGATATGCCGCCGTTTCTCTTCCAGTATATCCTCAAAAATGCCGGCAAGGTCGCTTTTCAAGGAATAAGAAAGCGGCACGAGTTGTTCAAGTGTGACGACAGGAAGGGACGCACACTTTTCCATGCAGGCAAGAAGCAGCTTTGCCGTAACAAAAGCATCACTGTCCGCCCGGTGCGGCCGTTCATGATAAAGGGACAAAGAATCGGCCAGATCCCCCAGTTTATAACTGTTTAAAGTTGGAAATGCAATTCTCGAAAATTCAACGGTGTCAAGGCTCGGCCCGCGAAACGGCGGAAACCCCGCAGCCTTTAATTCCTGCTGCAAAAACGGTAGGTCAAACAGCACATTGTGGGCGACAAATATGCTGCCTTCCAAAATTTCCATGATGCGCGGGGCGATCTCCGAAAATGCGGGCGCTTCTTCAAGCATGCCGTTATCGATCCCGGTCAATTCCGAAATAAACGGCGGTACCGGCTTTTCGGGATTGACGAAGCTTGTAAATTGCGTTTTGATCTCCCGGCCTTCAACCACAACAGCGGAAAACTGGATGATGCGATCGCCTTTTTTTGCTGAATTTCCTGTTGTTTCAAGATCTACAACTACATAGCGCTGCATAACATCACCTGATTAAAAATAATTGCCCCGTTTCTTCCATATTGTACTATTTTAACATAAAATCGATCATTCGCCACAACCAGGCTGCAGAAATTGAAAAACCGCCCTGCCCGAAAAAGCAGGTGCGGTTTTACCCTTACAAAATCGTGGAAGCCGGTTCTTCCGATAACATTTTTTCAATCCGGTTTTTTGCATCAAGCAGGACAATTTTCGGATGGTGGTTTTTCATTTCTTCTTCCGTCAAAAGGGCGTACGAAATGATAATCACAATATCACCGGGTTGTGCAAGCCGGGCGGCCGCGCCGTTCAGGCAGATGACACCGGATCCCCTTTCACCCGGGATAATGTACGTTTCAAATCGCGCCCCGTTGTAATTGTTCACTATTTGCACTTTCTCATTGGGCGCCATTCCCGCAGCATCCAGCAAATCCGCATCAATCGTGATGCTTCCGACATAGTTTAAATTCGCTTCCGTCACGGTTGCCCGGTGGATTTTTCCGTTCATCACAGTCCGCAGCAAAGCAATCTCTCCTATTCTCATGTTGTTTATTCTGCAAAAATGATATTATCGATAAGCCGTGCTCTTTCAAATTGGACGGCGACTGCGAGGATACAGCGCCCATGTATGGCATGGACCGGTTCGAGTTCCGGATAGGAATACAATTCCACGTAATCAATTTTCCCGGACAGATGCGCAGAAAGATGCGCTTCTACAAGGGAAATCACTTTTTCCGGGTTTCTCTCCCCCTGTTCAACCGCTTTGTTTGCCAATTGCAAACTTTTGTATATTTCGGGCGCTTCTTTCCGCTCCGCCTCCGATAAATAGACGTTTCTCGAACTTTTTGCAAGGCCGTCCGGTTCGCGCACAATCGGGCACGGGACAATGTCAACCGGAAAATCCAGATCGCGGACAAGATTTTCAACAACGGCCACCTGCTGGGCATCTTTCAGCCCGAAATAAGCGCGGTCCGGCTGGACGAGGTGAAACAGTTTTGAAAGGACTACCGCCACACCGTCAAAATGGCCTGGCCGCTTTCTTCCGCAAAGGACATCCGTCCCCTTTGTCACTTTTATTTGAACCGATAAAGCGCGCGGATACATTTCTTTAACAGACGGGATAAACAATACATCAACGCCTGCTGCTTCCGCTTTATGCCGGTCCCCTTCCGCATCGCGCGGGTATCGGTCGAAATCTTCATTCGGGCCGAATTGGAGCGGGTTTACAAAAATACTCATGATGACAATATCGTTTTCTTTTCTTGCCTGCTTTGCCAGGGCGAGATGGCCTTCATGCAAGTAGCCCATCGTCGGGACAAACCCGATCGACTTGCCTTCTTTTTTATACCGGGATACAAGCGTCCGGATTTTCTGCTTCGTTTCTGCAACACTCATTACCTGCACGGTTTTCATTTTGCATGCCCCCCGTACAGTGTTGCCAGTTCTTCTTCTTTCATCGTGTACGTATGCTTTTCTTCGGGGAACGTCCGGTTTTTTACTTCCTGTACGTATTGGCGGAGCCCCGCGCGCATCACGGCATCCGCATCGGCAAATTGCTTCACAAATTTTGCCACTTTTTCGCTTCCGTATTTTACCAGGTCATGGAATACAAGGACCTGCCCGTCTACATCAAGGCCGGCCCCGATTCCGATGGTTGGAATGGAAAGGGCGGATGTCACTTCTTCCGAAAGCTGCCGCGGGACGCATTCCAGGACGACGGCGAAAGCGCCGGCCTCCTCGCACGCTTTCGCATCTTCCAGCAGCTTTTTGGCGGCTTCCGCTGTTTTTCCCTGGACTTTATAGCCACCGAAAATCCCGACCTTTTGCGGCGTCAGCCCGATATGGGCCATCACCGGGATGCCCGATTCCGTAAGCGCTTCAATGTGAGCCGCAACTTCTTTCCCGCCTTCCAGTTTTACAGCATGGGCGCCGCCGTCCTGAATAATGCGGGCGCCGTTTTTTAATGTTTCTTCACGGCTCAAATGGTACGACATAAACGGCAAGTCGGTGACGACAAAGGTGTTTTTCGCCCCGCGCTTGACCGCTTTCGTATGGTGGACCATATCCGCCACGGTCACCGGAATGGTCGAATCATAGCCGAGCACGACCATGCCGAGCGAATCGCCGACAAGAATCATGTCGACGCCCGCTTCTTCTGCAAGCTTTGCAGAAGGGTAATCGTAGGCGGTCACCATTGCAATTTTTTCTTCTTGCGCCTTCATCTTCACAAAATCCGTCGTTTGTTTCATTTTCCAACACTCCTCACCTGTCATGGATTGACCGGTGCAGAGGAAACAAACAATTGGAAAAAGGAGCCCATCACTGGACAGACGGGCTCCCTGTTTTTTCAATTGTTCATTTTGGCCCTCTGTCCCCGTCCGTTTAAGGATCAAGGCAGAATCTATTTTGTATAAAAAGCTGAAGTGGTATAGTTCCGAAATAGATACTACCCAAGTTGATTATAACAGGAATGGCCGGATTGCGCTATATCCGGCCAAAAATTTTGTCAATTTTTTAACGTTCGATTTCAATATCTGCGGAATAAATGGCATGCATCTGCCCGTCTTCCCCTTCAAGCTGGAGCACGCCGTCATCCGTGATGCCGACCGCACGCCCTGAAATATCCCCTTTAAACGTATGCGCCGTGATTTTTTTCCCTGCCACATTGGCATAGCTTTCCCATAAAATTTTAAGCGGCGCAAAGCCGTTCCTGAGATAAATTTCCTCGTATTTTTCCAATTTCTCAAGGATGCGCTGAATGAGCAGCGCGCGTTTTACTTTTTTACCAGAAGCAAGGGAAAGGGATGTTGCGATCGATTTTAAGGGGTCCGGGAAATCGGTTTCGTTTACATTGATCCCGATCCCTGTGATCACCGCCTGGATCCGATCCGTGTCCGCTTCAAGCTCTGTCAGGATCCCTGCGCATTTTTTTCCGCCGATTAACAGGTCATTCGGCCATTTGATCTCCGGCACAATCCCCGCTGTTTCTTCGATTGCCTGTGCGACCGCAACGGCGGCAATGAGCGTAAACGGGGGCGCCATTTGCGGCGGAAGATCCGGCCGCAGGACAATACTCATCCAGATACCGGTATATTTAGGGGAATACCAGGACCGCCTGAGCCTGCCCCTTCCTCCCGTCTGCTGCTCTGCAATCACAAGCGTGCCATCAGGACAGCCTTCCTGTACGAGCTGGTGCGCAAGCCGCTGGGTCGAATCGATCGTTTCCCGGTAATGAATGTTTCTTGCAAGCCGTTTTGTCCCGAGCCCGTACCGGATTTCATTTTCCGTCACTTTGTCGCCCGTTCCTTTAATCCGGTAGCCTTTTTTCCGAACCGCTTCCAATTCAAAACCTTCTTTGCGCAGCTCTTCCATATGCTTCCAAACCGCCGCCCGCGAGCAGTTCAGCTTTTTCGCCAGCGTTTCTCCCGATACAAAGCCGTCCCCAGCTTCCGTCAGCAATTCTATTATTTTTTCTCTTGTGGATATTTGCACAAAACCCACCTCCGGATTGCCTCATATTGGTTTTCGATTTCGCCGTTTATCAGCGCTTTTTCAATCTCACGAAGCATTTCTTTCAGCCACGGGCCGCCTTTTTTCGAAAAAAGCGCCATCAGCTTTTTTCCGTCGATGGCCAACTCGCTGCGGTTTTTCACTGGCAATTCCCGGAAAGCCTGCCGGAGGGCGGCAATGCGGGGCGCCGGGTTTTCGCGGCGAAAAGCGCAGAAAACCGCTTCAGCATCCACTGCCGTTTGCTCGCCGGCATCATAGAGCATAAGCGGATCCCACTTTCGCCCGGCGCGCATCCTGAAAAAGCCGAGCGTACGCACGATGGCTTTCCGTTTTTCATTCGGCAGTTTCCATTTTCGCAAAAAAGCGTTGGCATCTTCCGGGTTTGCGGCGGCAACAAGGTACACCCAAAGCTGTTGTTCTGACAATTCGTTTAACACCGGGTGCAGGGCAGAAAAAAGCTGCGCTTCCCTGCCGCAAAGACCGGGCAGAAACCCGAGCAGCCCGGTTTCTTGAAGCAGTTGCAGCGCTTCATACGGATGCTCTCCTTCCAGCAATTTGATAAATTCCTGGGTAATCCGCTCAACGGCAATATGCCGGATAAGCGGTGCATGGCGCTTGATGGCCTGTTTCGTCCCGTCTTCAATCCAAAAACCGAGCTGGCTCGTAAACCGGGCGGCCCGCATCATCCGAAGCGCGTCTTCCCGGAATCTTTCTTCAGGGGATCCGACCGTTTCAATCCGCTTCATCCGGATGGCTTCACTGCCTGCAAACGGATCAATCAGTTTCCCGTTTTTATCCATCGCCATCGCATTCATCGTGAAGTCGCGCCGTTTTAAATCTTCAAGCAATGAGTCCACATATTCAACCGATTCCGGGCGCCGGTAATCTTTATATACCGACTCGGTCCGGAACGTCGTGATCTCATACTGGTTTCCTTTATACAATACAAGCACTGTTCCATGTTCAATGCCGATGTCGACAGTATGTGTAAAAAGTGCCTTTACCTCTTCCGGTTTCGCCGAGGTGGCAATATCGACATCGTGCACCGGCCGCCCAAGCAGGCTGTCGCGGATCGATCCCCCGACAAAAAAAGCTTTGAACCCTGCATCTTCAAGCGTCCGGATAATGGGAAGCGCCGTCTGAAATGGCGGGAGCATGTCCATCAACCTCATTTACCGTTTGTTCATATATTTGTTCATATTGTTTCAAAATGTTGCGGGAATAAAATTTATCTTTTACCGTCTTTTCGCACGCTTTCGAAAACGCAGCATAAAGGCCCGGATCCTCAAGCAGCCGGATGGCTTTTCCGGCAACGGCTTCAACATCGCCCAGCCCGCACAAATAGCCGTTCATCCCGTCTGTTATCACTTCCGGAATCCCGCCGACCCGGGTGCCAATGCACGGGACGCCGCACGCCATCGCTTCAAGCGCAACAAGGCCGAAACTTTCCTTTTCCGATAAAAGCAACATCAAATCGCTGATTGCGTACAGCTCCTCGAGCCGCTCCTGCTTTCCTAAAAACAAGACATCTTTTTCTATACCGCATTGGGCAACGAGCCGGGAGACGACGGTCATTTCCGGCCCGTCGCCGACAAGGAGCAGTTTTGCCGGCATTTGTGCCCGCACTTTCGCAAAAGCCTTGACGACATCGGGCACGCGCTTTACCGCCCGGAAATTGGAAACGTGAATCAGCACTTTTTCCTTTTCCGAAATGCCGTAATCATGTTTTAAATGGCCTGCCTCCATTTTCCGGTATACGCGTTCATCGACAAAATTATAAACCGTCGAAATGTTTTTCTGCGGCCGGATCAAATCATACGTTTGCCGGACAAGTGCATCGGAAACCGCCGTCACTGCATCCGACTGTTCAATCCCGAACCGAATGGCGGAGACAAGCGACGGGTCATACCCGAGCACGGTGATGTCTGTGCCGTGCAGGGTGGTCACGATTTTCATCCGGGTACCGGCCATCATTTTGCCGAGAATGGCGCAGATGGCGTGTGGAATCGCATAATGGGCATGGAGCACATCCAGCTTTTCCCTTTCCGCCACTTCTGCGATTTTAGAGGCAAGTGCAATATCATAAGGCGGATATTGAAAGACGGCGTACTGGTTCACTTCTACCTGATGGGTATAAATATTCGGATACATTTTATTGAGCCGAAACGGGACACTCGAGGTAATAAAATGGATCTCATGGCCGTTTTCGGCAAGCAGCTGGCCAAGTTCCGTTGCAATGACGCCGGATCCGCCTACGGTCGGATAGCACGTAATCCCAATTTTTAACTTTTTCATAAGTCGAGCACATCCAAATTCACAAGAACCGGTTTTTTGCTTAAAAACCCTTCTGCATATTTCACCCCGAGCTCTTTCCCGAACATCCTCTCGCGCGCAGTGACCGCTTCAATATAGCCATCCGTAAGCGGGGTATGGACACTTCTTTCCCGAATCGAAAACTGGCTTTCATAGGCATGGAGACTCTCAAGTTTTTTGTCCATAAAGTTGGTGACATCGACGACAAAATCGGGCGGATGAAAACCGTTTACCATATAAAAATAAAGATGTTTCGGTTTATGGGAAGGAAGATCCGGTTCAGAACGGTATTTCCTGATGCCGGCCGAAAAAAAGGCTTCCTCTGTAAGCCTGCCGCAGTTACCGTGATCGGGATGGCGGTCTTCATGAAAAGGCGCAAACACGACATCCGGCTGAAACTTCCGGATGACACCGGTAATCGCGCGGATAGCGTCCGCTTGCATAAAAAGGCCGCGGTCCGGCAATTTCAGCGTTACTCTTTCTCTAACCCCGAGGCAAGCTGCCGATTTTTGTGCCTCTTTTTTGCGGTTTTCAACCGTCCCGTTCGAAGACAGCTCCGCTTCTGTCAAATCGCATATCGCAATTTTTTTCCCCATCGATGCCCATTTGGCAATGGATGCCGCCATGCCGATTTCGACATCGTCGGCATGGGCCCCGAAAGCGAGAATATCCACCTTGCCGGCCATTTCCTTTCCTCCTTCCGGTTAATCCAAAATATTTTCGAGCCCGTAAACAAATGTATTGAGGTTCATCACCGTTTCAACGGCTACTTTCACCCCTGACATGAAAGATGCGCGATCCATCGAGTCATGACGGATCGTAAGCAGCTGGCCGTCCCCGCCGAACAGCACTTCCTGGTGGGCGACAAGGCCGGGCAGGCGGACGCTGTGGATATGCATGCCTTCAAAATCCGCGCCCCTTGCACCTTGTAATGTTTCTTTTTCATCCGGATGCCCCTGCGTTTTTTTTCTTCTTGCTTCCGAGATCATTTGCGCCGTTTTTACGCTCGTACCGGACGGGGCATCTTTTTTCCGGTCATGGTGCAGCTCGATGATTTCCACATCCGGAAAATATTTCGCCGCCATTTGCGCAAATTTCATCATCAGCACTGCCCCGATTGCAAAATTCGGTGCAATGATACAGCCGATTCCTTTTTGTGCGGAAACAGCCTTCAGTTCTTCCAGTTCCGCATCGGTAAACCCGGTCGTCCCGACAACCGGACGGACACCATGTGCGAGAGCCGTTTTCGCATGGAGGAACCCTGCTTTCGGCACCGTCAAATCAATCCATACATCCGCCGGGCAGTTTTCAAGGCATGCTTCCGGGTCGGTATACACCCGGACCGGCTCGCCGTTATAATCGGATACATCATTGAACAGTTTGCCGTCAAAAGTCCTGTCCACTACGCCAACGAGTTTAAAATGTTCCGTCCGCTCGATCAGCCGCACCGCCTCGCTCCCCATTTTCCCGCGGGCCCCGGCAACAATAATCCGAATATCATCCATGTTTCATTACTCCTCCTGCTCTTTTCGCGTCCATCTGTCTTTATCACGCGTGTTAAATTTCTGCAAAACCATTGTATGGGCTTCCTGTAAATCAATATGTAAAGCATTTGCCATGCAAATGACGACAAACAGCAAATCGCCGAGCTCTTCTGCTACGGTTTTCGGCTTCTCATCCGGTTTTTTCGGTTTTTCCCCGTAATAATGATTGATTTCGCGCGCCAGCTCCCCAAGTTCTTCCGTCAGCCTTGCTGTAAGCGCAAGCGGACTGAAGTACCCTTCTTTAAACTGGCTGATATAATCATCGACTTCTTTTTGCATTTGCCGGATCGATTTGTTTTCTGCCATTTTCATCCCCCAATCCTGTAATCCTCTTCCATGTTAGCCAAAAACGGCAGATTTTACAAATCATATATTTGCTTTTCTCTCTGCCTGATTGCCCTTTTGTACCGCTTTCGCTATAATGGGAACGCCGGATATATACCGGGGAAGGAGGATACGGATTATGCTGAAAATGAAAAACATCTTTTTTATCCTGCTCGGCTCTTGCATCTTTGCCTTTGGCATTGTCCATTTTAATATCCAGAATCATCTGGCGGAAGGCGGTTTTACCGGAATTACGCTGCTGCTTTACTATTTATTTCACATCAACCCCTCTTACTCCAATCTGATTTTGAATATCCCCGTATTTTTTGTCGGATGGAAGCTGCTTGGAAAAAAATCGTTTTACTATACACTGGTCGGGACGGTCGGCTCCTCTCTTTTTTTATGGATATTTGAAAAGAAACATTTCCATATTCCGCTTCGCGATGATATGTTTCTTGCGGCGCTGTTTGCCGGGGTATTTATCGGCATCGGGCTCGGGATTATTTTCCGCTACGGGGGGACATCGGGAGGCGTCGATATCATTGCCAGGCTCGTATTTAAATATAAAGGCGTGGCAATGGGCAGGACCATGTTCATGTTCGACGCATGCGTGATTACGCTGTCGCTTATCACCTACCTGCATTACCGGGAAGCGATGTACACGCTCGTTGCCGTTTTTGTCGGCTCGCGAGTTGTCGATTTTCTGCAGGAAGGGGCCTATACGGCTAGAGGCGCTTTTATCATTTCGGACAAGCATGATGAAATTGCCGAGAAAGTCATGAAGCAGATGGACCGCGGCGTTACCGTTTTTCGCGGGCACGGCATGTTCACGAAACAGGACCGGGATGTGCTGTACTGTGTCGTCGGAAAACATGAGGTGTCCCGTTTAAAAGGCATTATCCATTCCGTTGACCCCCATGCTTTCGTGTCGATGATGGTGGTCCATGATGTGCTCGGGGAAGGCTTTACGCTTGATGAGAATAAACAGCCGATTGAAGATTAAAAAAGAGCTGCCGCGGCAGCTCTTTTTTAAACCTGTTTTTCAAAATGCAGGCGTTTGTTGATCAGGTAGATAACCGGCATTCCAATCAGCATCACGGCTAGCTCGCCGGCACCTGCCGTCAGCCAGCCGAAAAAGAAAGGCACGCCGTTAAACCATTGCATTTCCCATGCGATAATAAACATGGAGGCCGTAAAAGCAATGGAATTAAGGATCATCTGTCCCCAGACGCCCTTTATAAACCGTGCGGATAAAATGGTAATCGCAAGCGCAAGGACGGACTGGGCTGTACCGATGAACATATCATACTTGATCGGCGAGAAAAATAAGTTTGAGAGAAAAACGCCTGCCACAATACCGATCATATACTTCTTGTTAAGCACAACGAGATGGTTAAAAATTTCAGAAACACGGAACTGGACGTTCATAAACGCAAGCGGCTGGATAAAAAATGTCACCGCAATATACAGTGCCGCGACAACCCCGTTGACGACGAGTGTTTTCAGTTTCATATGCATCTCTCCTTAGTTTTTTTACGTGGGATGGTTTCGAACCACGGGTTGGAAACAACCAAACTTCTTCATTATAATGCAAACCGGCACATGCAGCAAGACGAAAAAAAGCTTTCCGGGTTGCCGATACACCCCGGAAAGCTTTTCGTACTGTCAATTATTGTTGTTATTGCCGTTTAAGTTGGTAAAGATGAGGATTAAACGCAGCAATTCAATGACCGCAACCGCCGCGGCAGCTACATATGTCAGCGCGGCAGCCGATAATACTTTGCGCGCTTCCCTTTCTTCCCCGCCGCGGACGATGCCGAGCGACGTGACCTGGGCAAGCGCACGTGACGACGCATTGAATTCAACCGGCAATGTCACAAGCTGGAACAACACGGCAAGCCCCATCAGAATAATCCCAAGCAGGAACATGCCTGTCGCATGCGTGAACATCCCGATCAAAATAAAAATCCAAGAGGCATTGCTGCCGATATTCGCCACAGGCACGAGGCGGTGACGGAAACGGAGCGGCCCGTAATTGACTTTATCCTGAATGGCGTGTCCGCATTCGTGCGCCGCAACAGCAGCCCCCGCAATCGAACGCCCGTGGTAGTTGGCAGTCGACAAATTGACGGTTTTGTTAATCGGATTGTAATGGTCGCTAAGAAAGCCGCTGTGTTCCAGCACTTTCACATGGTATAAGCCATTTTCGTCCAAGATCATCCTTGCCACCTCGGCGCCTGTCATGCCGGATGCATTTGCGACCTTTTCATACTTGCTGTATGTGTTTTTTACCTTCAGCTGGGCCCAGATCGGAATGATTGCCAAAATGAGATAGTAAATCAAAAACGACATTTGCCACCCTCCATACCCTCCATGGTAATCTTACCTTTATTGTATCCGAATAAGGTCAAAAGGTCAATCCATATGATCGGTCTCGTGACGCTCTTCTTTTTGCCCTTTGTATTTTCTCCATCCGACATACGATAAAGTAAGAATGATGATGCTGCCGGTGGAAATCATAATCCACCAGAGGGAGGGGTCGGCTTCATCTTCCTTCATGGCTTCAAACAGCTGCTTCAAATCTGTCCGGAGCGCCTCCAGTTCCTTTTTTCCGGACCCGCTGCCTGCCACCTTGTCCCGATAACGGTCAATATAAGCGATTTTCGAATCGAGCCGCTGTATTTTTTCAACCGGCAGATCCACTCTTAAACTCGGCTCGATCACTGCATATTGTTTGAGGAACAGGTTTAATTTTTCGTTGTACGTTTCACGCTTCCCTGTTGCGGCTGCTTTTTGCACCTCTGTAAATGAAGACATCACCGGCCCTTCCATCTGCGTCCAGAGCGGCTGATACTTCGATTGGATCGCATCCACCACGAGCCGGAATGACGTGCAGGCATCCACTTTCTCCTCAGGCTCTGCGCTTACTTTCGTCAACGCCTTTACCGCTTCATCATGAGTGACGGTCAAAACTCTCAATTCATCCATCGTTAAACGTTTATTTTTAAACGATTGCCTGGAAAATGTTTTCGAAAATTCATTCAGCACATTTTTTGCTTCTGCATATTGCCCGTTTTTCGCCAGCTGCAATGCCTCGTCGCTTAGATCATTTAAATGTGCCAAAGCATCATCCGAACCTTTTGCAAAACTTTTTCCGGCAAAACTTAACATGAACACACAAAGAAGGATCACTACTTTTCTCCTCATCCTTGTCCCCCCTCATACTGTTACTAACTTATGAAGGGAGGGACAAGAGTAGACCATAAAAACAGCCCGGCGTCCATTTCGGGGATTCCTGCTTTCTGTCGACGGAAAAAGCGATTTAAAGTTCGAGGCGGAGCCGCCTTTTGTGCACGGCAAACCGGTATGCAAGCAAAAGAGAAAGGATGCTCAGCCAAAAGGTAAAATAGCCGATTTCACGGATATACCGGTATACATCTTCGTACCGGGGAAACTGCATAAAAACGTAGTCAATAATATCATTGTGCAAAGTCCATACCGCCGCAACCAAAAGATGCTTCCATTTGAATTGGTAAAACGGCGCATACAATATTCCCTCTATCGCCATTGCCAAATGGGAAGCCATCAGCATATATCCCTGCCGTGGCAATGAGCCGTTTACGATCAATACGAGAAGGTTCATCGCAACCGCCCAAATCCCGTATTTAAAAAGCGTCACCATTGCAAGTGCCTCCACATACGGCCAGTGTTTCCGCCATAAAAAGGCAAGCAGCACAAACAGAAAGAACAGGCTTGCGGTCGGGCTGTCCGGGACAAACAGCCAAAACGCAGGCGGCGTATCGCGAAGCTGCCACCCGTACCAAATGTAACCATAAATGGTCCCTGCAGCATTGGCTAAAAAAAGCATCCAAAGGACACGCCTGTCTGCCAGCGCCGCATACAATGCCGGTACATTCATCGTCTTCCCCCATTTCAAAAAAGATAGATTCATTTTAACAAAACAGAAAGCACGAAAAAAGCCGGCTTCTGCCGGCTTTTTTTGCTTTTATTTCGATTTTAGCCCGGCGATATAATCCGCCAGTTTTTTCAAATCCTGATCCGAGCCTTTAAATTGGTTAGGCGGCATTTTCCCCTTGCCTTTTTTGGCGATTTTTGCGATTTCATCCGCACTTAAGCCTGTGCCGACTAAAGAAGGGGCTGCCGCACTGCCCTGGAGATTTTCTCCGTGGCACGTCACACACGTCTGCTTGGCAAATATTTTATAGCCTTCTGCGTTTTTGTCAATGGCAACCTGTTTCACGATTTTCCCCTGCTCTTTCGCTTTTTTCCAATCGTGGTGGGCCGCCGCTTCCCATGTCAGGTAGAATATTGCACAAACCGCGAGCAGCATAAACCCGGTTGCAAGGGGCCTGTCAAGCGGCCGCCGCTTAGGGCCGCGGTCAATAAACGGTGCCAACAGCAGTGCAAGAAAAGCAACGCCCGGGATCGCGAGCCCGATCACCTGGTACGGGCCGGAAGAATAAGTATACTTTAATAGTTCATACAGGAATAGAAAATACCAGTCCGGCATCGGAATATAACTCGTATCCGTCGGGTCCGCAATTCGTTCAAGCGGCGACGGGTGTGCGGCAGTGAGACATAAAAAGCCGACGAGAAAAACAGCGCCGACGAGCCACTCTTTCAGCAAAAAGTTCGGCCAAAAAGCTTCCGTTTTACCGGGATACTCCGAGTAATCCTTAGGAATATTCGGTTTGCGGTCCGCATTAATTCTGGAATCACCAACAAATCTCATTCCTTTTCCGCGATGCATCCTTCCCCCTCCTTTTGCCCGTTATGGATACTTATTCATTACAGCGGTCCGGAAATTCCCTGCTTGCGGATCATCAAAAAATGGGCTGCCAAAAGCAGCATCAGCACCGCTGGCAGGAAAAAGACATGGATGGCAAAAAATCTCGTCAGCGTCTGGGCACCGACAATATCCGGATGGCCGGCCAAAAGCGTTTTAATATACGGCCCGATAAACGGCACCGAATCCGCAATCTGCAGGCTGACTTTTGTCGCAAAAAGCGCTTTCATATCCCACGGAAGCAAATAACCGGTGAGGCCGAGCCCGAGCATGACGAAAAAGATGAGCACGCCGACAATCCAGTTCAGCTCGCGCGGCTTCTTGTATGCGCCCTGGAAAAACACCCGCAGCGTATGTAAAAACATCATGACGATGACGAGGCTTGCCCCCCAGTGGTGCATTCCTCTCACAATCTGGCCGTATGCCACATCATGCTGCAAATAATAGACAGAGTGCCAGGCATTTTTAATATCCGGAACATAGTACATCGTTAAAAACATACCCGACAGAATCTGGATGGCTGTTATAAAAAAAGTGAGCCCCCCAAAACAATAGACAAAAGCGGAAAAATGGTGCGCCGGGTTGACATGCTCCGGCACTTCATGGTCAGCAATATCCCGCCAAAGCGGCGTAATATCAAGGCGCTCGTCGACCCAGTCATACAATTTGCTAAGCATCTCTTCCCCCTCACTTCACATATGGATTTTTCTGCGGTTTGCCCAGGTACAGATAGCCGCCCTTTGTTTTGACAGGGTATGCATCCAAAGGCGCGGAAGGTGGTGTTCCCGGTATGTTTTTCCCGTTTTTCTCATACCGTCCGCCGTGGCAGGGGCAAAAAAACTGATTCGGATGCGCTTTGTTCGTATTCCAGTTCACGGTACAGCCAAGATGTTTGCAAACCGGTGAAAGCGCCACAATATCGCCTTTACTGTCTTTATACACCCAGGCCGTCTGGGTGACATCCGACTTATACCAGCCGTCCGTCTGTTCGTATTTAAAATCGACACGCACCGGTTCGCTCTTAATATCAGAAACTTTCAATTTGGTTGGATGAAAGTCGCCGGCTGCTTCCGCCTCGAGCACCGGGTCGACGGCAAAACGGAGCATCGGCATCAGCGCACCCGCAGCCATAAATCCGCCTACGCCCATCAGCGTGTAATTTAAAAACTGCCTCCTTGACACCGGATCTTTTTTGCTCAACCTGTTCCCCCCCTTACAGAACTGTTGGTTTCCTAATATTTTCAAGATGTAGCAAATACACTCTTATGATAAAACAAAGATATTTGCCGGTCAATGAATATTGTCTATTTTATGTCAAGTATCTTTCTACTCGAAATAAACTGATATTTTAATATAACTTTTTCAGTTTTCTCCCCATGACCGGACAATAATGGAGATAAGCTGTTTTACCTGTTCATCTACAATGGCATCCTGCTGTTTTTGTTCCATATGTTCAAGTGGGACAGCCGGTAGCCAGACCACATTTCCGTTCAGTTCGGCCTGAAGCCTTTGCCAGCCGGGATCGCTGGTCAAATAAAAAATATGCCGGAACCCGCTTTCAGTCAATTCGGCTTCCCATGACTTGATGGCAGGCCCCGCACTGTCCGGGATCGTCTGCTGCAAATAAGGGAAAGCGGGCAGCAAAACAATCCGGCCTTTAAATTGCGACTCGAGGCAGCCTGCGATCATCTGGATCCATTCATATCCGGAAGCGAGCTGTCGGATATGGTCTCCGAATGAAACCGGGACAAGCGGCAGGACTGCCGTGTCAATAAAGTAACGTTCCTGTTGATACAATTCCATGTCTTTTGCACGCCAGCGCACAGATGATACCCCTTTCATTTTCCCCGCGGGCAGAAACCGGAAAGATTAATCATCCAGTTTTTTCATCTCCCCGCTTAATTCGACAAAACGGCCGTAATCTTTCTCATCGAGCGCTTTGTCGATTTCTTCCCGCAGTTTATTCCGTTTAAAGTCTTTCATGCTTTTTTCCAATAATTTTTCCGCCATTTGCCGGTCTGTCTCGTTTATATGGAGATCTTTCGGCATATACGGGTTTTCTTCAAGCACAGCCGCATACTGGTACGATAAATGGGATTTTTTGAAATTGAGCTGGATATAAATGTCTTCCTCACGGTTCAGCCGGATATCATGGAAAGACTTTTCCGCATCCGTTGTCATAATATTATCTTTATAAAAGCGGAACGGCACATTGTCCACGCAATGCGTCGACATGATAATGCCGCGCGGGCAAAGATGCGCTTCCTCGACGAAATGGACTTTTTCCATCAGCTGGTCGTGGCTCATTAAATAATTCAAAATCCAGACTGACTCCCGTCTTTTTAATTGGTAATGATTTAAAAACCAACGGATAAACTCCTTTTTCTCGTTGATTGAAACAGGGGTGAGAGCCATCGTAATCCCTCCTCTGCAAATTGAATGGCCGTGTTTACAGCGGGCAGCTTTTTTGATAAAACATTGGTTTACACCTTCATTATACCTTTTCCCGTCTAAACCGCCTACGAAAAAGTCCGGCAACGATGGCCGCAATTAATTTCCGTCTTCAAGCCTTTCAAGAAGTGCAATCCATTCATCATTTGCCGGATCTTCGCGCAAAAGCTTTTGGAAAATGCCGTAAGCCTCTTTCCTTCTCCCTTCTTCAATCAGGAAATAACCGTAATCCTCCAGAAACACCGTGTCGTTTTGTAAATCATTATATGCATATCCATAATACTTTAATGCCTGAGAATATTCTTCCAAATGCTTAAGCGATATGGCCAGATCCCAGTAAAGCCGAGGGTCGGTATCCCCTTCTTTTTCCATGCTGAGGGCCCGGTCACGGACTTCTTCGTACCGCTCCTTTTGAAGCAGCAGCTCGTTGTAGGAAAGGGCCGCATCCAAATAGCCGGGATCCAGTTCCAGCGCTTTTTTAAAATAATTTTCCGCTTTTTCCTCATCGCCTGCTTTTGTAGCCATTTTTCCAGCAAAATGATAAAGTTCTTTATCATACTCGTCTTCTTTTATGCCCTTTTCAGCAGCAGCAAGCGCTTCTTCCGGCATTTGTTCGTGCTCATATGCACGGCCAAGATACAGGTAAAGCGGATGGTAGCCGGGATCCGTTTCCCGCAATTCTTCAAACAGCTCTATCGCTTTTTCATAAAATCCTGCCTGGTACGCGGTTAAGGCATATCCAAATAATGTGTTCGCCTCAAAGCGGCCTTCCATCGCATGCTCATATTGGTGCAAGGCCTCTTCAAACGCGCCCGCTGCGCTCAGCACTTCTGCAAGGCGCCCGTGGATGTTTGTATCCGCAAATGTATCGATCCCTTTGCCCAAAAGCCACTCATATTCACGGGAAGCTTCCGCATATCGGGCACAGGAAGCGTAAAACTCGGCAAGCGCAAAATGGATGACAGGTTCTTCCGGCAAAAGCGATGCAGCTTCCATCAGTTTGTTTTCGCTGACCTCATACAGGCCCTGCATTTGATACAAATCCGCAAGCAAAAGCAGTGCACGCGGGTAATCGGGGTCCGTCTCCGGAATGCGGTCGAGGTATAATATGGCTTCTTCTTCATTGTCCATATCAATAAGCGTTTCCGCCATTAAGATCACAAGCTCGCCGTCATCCGGATAAGACGCAAGCAAATCTTTATATAATTGCTGTGCTTCATTCAGAAAACCGAGGCCCTCAAGTTGCCCGGCAAGCGCATATTTCTCTTCGTCCGTGCCGAGCGCGAGAAAATCTTCAAATGTTTTTTTCGCCTCCTCGAGCCGGCCTTCTTCCAAATGATCCAACAATTGTTCCATTAAGCTCATGAAAATCTTCCTTTAATCTTTGATGTGTTTCCTTTTGCTGAACCTTTTGCAACGTTAGCCGCGGGATTTTTGCAAAGCCAGAATCTTGCAAAGCCAAAATCCCCGGTTGCCGCTAAAAGCGCTCCCCCGGTCCCCTGGTAAAATGGCAATCGCCCTTTCCCTGGAGCCCACTTGCCTGCAGGAAAAACCGCGGGTGGCCTTTGGCTAAATCATAATGAATTTTGAAGGCCAGGGCAAATCATTTGCCTTTCCGGGTTCCCTGTTTAAGTATTTCTCCGCCGTGCATGAAAATCCCTTTTTTTCACAGCAAAAATAAAGCGGGGCACGGGATTTTGAATTTCCGCACCCCGCTTTTCCACGGGCATCATGATCAAGCTGTTCTCTGTTATCCTGAAAACAGGCGCCGGCTGATTTTCATTCTTTTGCTGGTGCCTGTTTTCAATAGGCGTCTAAAGCCGTTACAGAACGGATTTCAGATCATCAAAAAACTGCGGGTATGATACGGCGATTGCTTCCGCCCCTTTCAGGCAGACAGCATCCTTTGCCACAAGTGATGCAACGGCAAGCATCATCCCGATTCTATGATCCCCGTGGCTTTCCACCGTCCCGCCTGAAAGCCGGCAAGGGCCTTCAATGATCATGCCATCCGCTGTCGCTTCAATATGGGCGCCCAGTTTCTTTAATTCCCGGACAACCGTGTCAATCCGGTTTGTCTCTTTCACTTTCAGTTCTGCGGCATCTTTTATGACCGTCCTGCCTTCCGCCTGTGTAGCAAGAAGGGCAATGATTGGAATTTCATCAATGAGGCGCGGAATCAGCCCGCCGCCGATTTCAACGCCTTGTAAAGCAGCCGGACGGATCACCAACGTGCCTGTTTGCTCGCCGTCAGATGGGGCATGTGTTTCGATCACTTCCATATCCGCGCCCATTTGCTTTAAAACGTCAATGATCCCGGCACGGGTCGGATTGAGCCCGACATCCGGCAAGACGATTTCACTCCCGGGCACGAGCGAAGCAGCAGCCATAAAAAAGGCGGCGGATGAGATATCGCCGGGCACAACGATCTCCGTGCCATGGAAAACCGTGCCGCCCCGGACGGAAATCGTTCTCCCTTCCGTCCTGACCTCGCCGCCAAATGCCCGGATCATTCGTTCAGTATGGTCGCGGGTGGGCTGCGGCTCATGCACGATTGTAGTGCCGTCTGCCTGAAGACCGGCTAAAAGAAGCGCGGATTTTACCTGCGCGCTTGCAACAGGCAGCCGGTATTCGATTCCCTGAAGCGCCCCGCCCCTTATAGAAAGAGGGGTGAAATTGCCGCCCATTCTTCCGTCAATGTGCGCGCCCATTTCGCAAAGCGGTTTTGTGACGCGCTGCATTGGGCGCTTTGCAATCGATTCGTCGCCGGCAATGACCGAATGGAAGGGCCGGCCGGCAAGAAGACCGAGCATCAGGCGGGTCGTCGTACCAGAGTTTCCGGTATCGAGCACCGTTTCCGGCTCCGCCAAACCGTCCCATCCTTTTCCAGCAATCACCACCCGGGTGCCATCCCGTTCGATCGGCACGCTCATTTGCTGAAAACAATGAATGGTGCTCAAACAGTCGGCGCCGGGGAGAAAATTTTCTACCATCGTTTTTCCCCTGGCGACAGCGGCAAACATAACCGACCGGTGGGAAATCGATTTATCCCCCGGAACTTTAATCGTACCTTTTAACCCTGTTTGCGCGGGTGCCAATTTTTCCATTGCAGCCACCACCTTCTATTGGATATAGACTTCATGCGGGGTTTCTTTTTTTAAAAGATTCATGGCTAGATCGCGGTCGTTTTCCGAGCGAAAACTGATCCGGAGCACGCCGTATATATCTTCCCGCGCCTCAAGGATGCGGATATTCGTAATAGAGATTCCTTTTTCCGCCAGTTTATTGGTAATTTGAGAAACAACCCCCGGGACATCCGGAATATCGACAAATAAATCGTAAAAAGACGGGATTGCGCCCGATCCGCTGATTGGAAGGCAGTCGCGGTATTGTTTCGCTTCCGCATAAAAGCGGTGGAGAAGCTCATACTTGTTGTCTGCAAGCGCCTTTTTCACTTCCTGAAGATTTTTCGCCCATCTATCCAAAAGCCTGATCAGGTTTTCCCTGTTACCGCAAGAGATGTCCGCCCACATTTGCGGGCTTGAGGAGGCAATCCGTGTAATATCACGGAAACCCCCAGCAGCAAGCCTTTTTAAAAGGGGATATTCCGCATCTGCATCTTTCACAAGATGGACAAGTGACGCTGCGATAACATGCGGAAAATGGCTGATGACCGCAACCATTTCATCATGCATTTCCGGAGAAACGGTGATGAAATTTGCCTTTGTTCCTTTCAGCCACTGTTTCAATTCTTCCGTCCGCTGATCTTGTTCATGGAAAGGCGTAAGCAAATAAAAGGCATTTTCAAACAGGGACAGGCTGGCGGCCGTAACGCCGCTTTTATGGGAACCGGCCATCGGATGCCCGCCGATAAAAACGGTGTTGTTGCCGGCGAGCCGCTGCGCCTTTGCCATGATGCTTTCTTTCGTGCTGCCCGTATCGGTGATGATCACATTTTCCTTCAATTCCATTTGCCCGAGCTGCCCGATCAATTTTTCCGTTACAAGCACCGGCGTGGCCAATATAATTAAATCCGCGCCACGCACGCCGTCTTGGATCGTTTCCACGTAATCATCCACGACCATCAGGGCTTTTGCCATTTTCATTTCTTCCAATTTGGCATCATACCCTGTGACCTTGGCTTCCGGATGTTCCTTTTTAATCGCTAGTGCAATGGATCCCCCGATTAACCCGAGCCCGATCACAAACACATTTCCTTTCAAAGGTGCCACCTCTTTTTGTAAAAAGGCGGCCTTTTGCTGTCAAAAGGCCCGCCGTTGTCAAGTTCATTTGCGGCTTTCCAGAAAAGCCCCGATCGCCCCGAGTACGCCCCGGTTCTGTTCTTCCGACCCGATGGTCACCCGGACCGTCCCCGGCATCCCGAGCGCTTCCCCGGAGCGGACGATATATCCCCTGCCAAGCAAAAACCGGCAAACTTCCTCACTATCGCATTGAAAATCGATTAAAATAAAATTTGCCTGCGACGGGTAAAATGCAAGGCTGTTGCGGCGGCAAAACGCATAAAAGTGTTCGAGCCCCTGCCGGTTTTTGTCGCGGCAGCTCTGGATAAACGCCTGGTCCTCCAACGCCGCCTGGGCAGCCAGCTGGCCAAGGACATTGGTATTAAATGGCGGGCGCACCGGCTCGAGCTTTTGGATGATCGTTCGATCGGCAATCCCGTAGCCGACGCGTAAACCGGCCAGTCCGTAAATTTTCGAAAATGTCCGGCTGACAATCAAATGATGATACCGGCGGAATAAGACAAGCGCCTGTTCGTAATCTTTTGCGACCACGTATTCGCTGTACGCTTCATCGATAAAAACGAGCACGTCTTCCGGCACGCGGTCAAGAAAAGCGGTCAACTCCTGTTCGGTCGTATACGTCCCCGTCGGATTGTTCGGGCTGCAAATCCAGACAACCGCCGTGTTTTCATCAATTTGCCCGAGCATCGCCTCCAGGTCATGCCGCCCGTCTTTTAAGGGTACTTCACGGACTTCGGCGCCCTCGATGATGGCATTATGTTTGTATTGGGAAAATGTCGGTGCGGCCATCACCGTATTTTTGCCTGGTTCGAGGAGTGACCTGGAAACGATTTGGATCAGTTCGTCCGTCCCGTTTGTAAAAATCAGTTCGGTTGGATCAACGCCGAGATGTGCGGCCATTTTCTGTCTCAGTTGTAAGGCGTGCCCGTCCGGATAACGGGTAAAAGCAGGCTGAAAGTTTTTCAAAGCCTCATCCACTTTCGGGGAATAGCCGAACGGATTTTCATTGGATGCCAGTTTCACGATTGAATCGAGCCTGTATTGTTTTTTCACTTCATCAATGGTCTTTCCGGGCACATATGCATGCAAATCCGTAATTTTTGTTCTCCATTTCATCATCTTTAGCGAGAGTCCCCTGCTTCCATGCAAGAGCGCAAGCCAGGGGGTGATCGCATTCTCTCCTTTCGGTTCGTGACACGTTAGCATTCTCTTATTTTGTTAAATCCGGACGAAGCACGGCTGCACGGCGCAAATACACATGTTTTATGTCCTCCTGCCCAATGTCCGTGTCGACATGGATCAGGATACGGATGCAGCGGACAAGGCTTCCTTCAACCGGAATTTCTTGCATATTCATAATCGGGACATACTTCCAGCCGCTGAATTGGCGCATGACTTTCGAAGGAAAAGCCGAACGGATATCGGCTGTTGCCGAGAACAAAAGGGAAGCAACGCGGTCCGGCTTGATCCCGTTTTTTTCGATCAAGGCATTCATCAGCTCAGAAGTAGCAGCAAGGACTTCGCTTTCGTGATCGCGCTCGACCGTAGTCGCTCCGCGTATTCCGCGTATCATGTATGCAAATCCCCCTTTTGCTGCAGCAGAAACAGACGGCTCAGCCGGTCTTTGTCCACTTCAGCCAGCACCGGTTTGCCGACAGACTCAAGCAGGACGAAGTGAATATTGCCGGCAATTGTTTTTTTATCGCGTTTCATATAAGCATAGATTTCGTCAAATGCTGCGCCAGCCGGAATTTTCCAATCATAGCCGAGCGTTTCGATCCAGCTGAGAAATTGCGGCAAATCAAATTGAAGGCCGGTCTGTTCCCTGCTGATCAAAAGCGCGTAGACGATACCGGTCATGACCGCTTCGCCATGGGTGATTTTCCCGAACCCGCCGTGCGCCTCAAGGGCATGCCCAAGCGTATGCCCGAAATTCAAAAAGGCACGCACACCCGTTTCTTTTTCATCTTTGCGGACAATATCTGCCTTTACTTTGATCCCTTTTTTCAACAAGTCCGGAAGATGCGGGGATAAAAGATGCCCGCCGTCCGGAATCTTTGTTTGCAATTCTTTAAGGAACTCCTTATCCGAAAGAAGCGCATGCTTTACAAGTTCGGCAAATCCGCTTAACAGCTGCTTTTTGGGGAGCGTGCGCAGGAAATCTGTGTCATACAATACAAATTCCGGCTGGTAAAAAGCGCCGACGAGGTTTTTTCCAAGCGGGTGATTGATCGCTACTTTGCCGCCGACCGAGCTGTCATGGGCCAAAATGGTTGTCGGGATTTGAATAAACGCAATGCCGCGCATATAGGTTGCCGCCACAAAACCGGCAAGATCGCCGACCGCGCCCCCGCCAAAGGCAAGAATGCATGATTTCCGGTCTAAATGATGTTCCACGGCAAACGTCAAAGCTTCCTGGTAGACTTCAAACGTTTTGGCATCTTCCCCGCCTGGCACGGTCAGTACACACTGTTCCGCGCTTTCCGGAAGCTGCGAAAGCAGTTTGTCCAAGTGAAGCGGCCGGACATTTTGATCTGTTATGACCATGCAGCGCGTATATTTGCGGACGAGCGGACCCAGCTCCTGGAGCGCGCCGCTTGCTATGTATACCGGGTACTGTTTTGTTTCTGTATCAATGATGATCGTTTCCATTTAAAACAACCTTCCGTATTCTCTTTGCTCCGCAACCGTTTTTTTCAGCACATCCATCCTGTCGCTGTAAAACTGGGCAGTGATCGCTTCCGCCAGCTCCCAGGCGACAACGGCCTCACAGACGACGCTCGCTGCCGGCACCGCACAGCTGTCGGAACGTTCGATGCTCGCTGCAAAAGGTTCCTTCGTTTCGATATCAACGCTTTGAAGCGGCTTATACAATGTCGGGATCGGCTTCATGACGCCTCTTACGACAATCGGCATGCCGGTTGTCATACCGCCTTCAAAGCCGCCGAGCCGGTTTGTTTTGCGCGTATAGCCCGTTTCTTCCGACCAGGCGATTTCATCATGGACTTCGCTCCCGGGCCGGTGTGCCATTTCAAAGCCAAGCCCGAATTCCACCCCTTTAAACGCATTGATGCTGATGATGGCGCGTGCCAGCTTTGCATCCAGCTTCCGGTCGTAATGAACATAACTGCCGACACCGGCCGGCATCCCGGTTGCGATCACTTCGACAATGCCGCCGATCGAGTCGCCGTTTTTCTTTGCCGTGTCGATCGCTTCCATCATTTTTTGCGCCGCCCCGTCATCCAAACAGCGTACCGGTGAACCGTCCGCTTTTTCCTGCAAGGAAGCAAGGGAATCATATGGCACCTTTTCCGCGCGTACACCCCCGATTTCAAGCACATGCGAGGCCACTTCAATGCCAAGCTCTTTCAGCAGTTTTTTCGCGACAGCCCCAGCGGCCACACGAACGGTGGTCTCGCGTGCGGAAGAGCGCTCGAGCACATTGCGCAAATCCCTGTGCCCGTATTTGATCCCGCCGGCAAGATCGGCATGCCCCGGGCGCGGACGGGTCACACGCCGTTTCACATCGTCCGCATCATCTGGAAGGGGCTCAATGCCCATGATCTTATTCCAGTGCACCCAGTCCCTGTTTTCAACCGTGAGCGCAACCGGCGAACCGAGCGTCAATCCGTGGCGAACGCCGGCAGAAATGATTGCCCTGTCCTTTTCTATCTGCATTCTCCGTCCCCGGCCGTAACCTTTCTGCCTTCTAGCAAGGTCAGTGTTAATTTCTTCAGCTGTCAGCGGCATGCCCGCCGGAAGGCCTTCAATAATGGTTGTCAGCGCCGGGCCGTGCGACTCGCCTGCTGTCAAATATCTCATTCTGCATCCCCCTTCATCACTTTAAAGCATTACATATCTATTACTATACCACAATCGCTATAAATCGAATAGATGGAGCGCTTTATATTTTTCTATAGAAAAAGGTGTCTACAATTTCAAATCCATACGCAGCCGGATTGAAAATCTGCTCCGTGCTGCCGACAAATAATATGCCGTTTGCCGACAGCGTTTTGCTGAAATTCCGGTAAACAGACACTTTGGCTTCTTCTGTAAAATAAATCAGCACGTTCCGGCAAATAATCAGATCCGCTGCCGGATAAGGGTCGTGCAGCAAATTATGTTGTTTGAACACCACCGCCCGCCTGATTTCGTCCGCAATTCGATAGAACGGACCTCCGCTGCTTTTTTGAAAATATTTTTGTTTCATTTCGCGCGGCACTTCCAGGATCGAACGTTCGGAATAAACGCCGGCTTCTGCCTTTTGCAGGGCTTTTTGATCAATATCGGTCGCCAGGATCTGAATCTTTTTAAGCGGTAAATACTTGGACAAGATCATCGCCATCGTATACGGTTCTTCGCCCGTAGAAGAAGCGGCGCTCCAGATTTTTAGTTTTTCTCCTTTTTCTTTCAGCAGCCCTGGCAAAATGTTCCGTTCGAGCACATCCCACCTCGATTTATTTCTATAAAATTCTGAAACATTAATCGTCATTCTGTCCAAAAATTCTTCCAGCAAATGTTCGTTTTTGTCCAGTCCGTGAAAAAATTCACTGAAAGATGAAAAACCTCTTTTTTCATATAATGTCGTCAGCCTTCTTTTCATTTGCGCTTCTTTATACAAAGATAAATCGATCCCCGTTTTCTTTTTGACTTGCGCAATGAACCGGCCGTAATCATCCAGTTCTGTTTTCATTATGCAATCCCCGTATTTTTATTCAGATTTGTTGGTTCATACCGTTTATTTTAACATAAAAAAAGATTGGCGCGGAGAGGATCGCCAATCTTTTTTTGCATGATTTAATAAATCGAAGCATCCGCCGGCCGGCTGTATGAGATCAGCTCATCTTCCCGGAAAAACAGGGAAATTTCACGTTTCGCGCTTTCTGCCGAGTCGGAACCGTGAATAATGTTTTTGCTGACAATCACGCCGTAATCACCGCGGATCGTCCCCGGGGCGGCTTCGGCCGGATTCGTTTTGCCCATCATTTGCCGTGCGGTAGCGATGATGTTTTCGCCTTCCCAAACCATGGCAAAGACCGGACCGGAAGTAATAAATGCCACGAGATCATTGAAAAAAGGGCGTTCTTTATGCTCAGCGTAATGCTTTTTTGCAAGTTCATTCGAAATTTGCATCAATTTTGCCCCCGCAAGCCGAAACCCTTTCTTTTCAAAGCGGGAAACGATTTCGCCGATCAGCTGGCGGCTGACCCCATCCGGTTTTACCATTAAAAAAGTCCTTTCCATCTTCATCCACTCCATTCGCATTTCTACTATGTAAGGCATCTTGACCATAGAAAATCGTACCATGGTGGCGGGAAAATCTCAATATGTTTGAAGTAAGCGCTTCAAAACCGGGCCGCCAACGCAGGGCACTGCCCGGCAGCCCTGCTTTCTTTTAAAACTTTCTTTTTCCCATATAACGCGCCAAATCTGCCAGCATTTTTTTAAAACGGGTATCCGGAAGCTGCTCAAGCGTATCGAGCGCTTTCTCTAGATAGCAGTTGCTCACTGCATAAGACTGTTCGATCGCGCCGGACTGTTTAACCAGTCTGACAACGTCTTCAAGCTCCGCTTTTGGCATGTGCTCATGGACATATTCCAGCTTTTTTCTGATTTTTGGGTCTTCCCTTGCAAAAAGCACCGGAAGCGTTACATTGCCCTGGCGCAGATCTTCGCCTGCCGGTTTTCCAAGCTGCTTCTCCGTGCCGGTAAAATCCAGGATATCATCAATAATTTGATAGCTCATCCCGACATTGTAGCCAAACCGGTACAATTGGCGGTGGATGTTTTCGTCGGCGCCCGATGCAATCGCTCCGAGCTGGCAGCTGGCTGCAATCAGCAACGCCGTTTTTCGCTTGATCCGCCTTAAGTAACAGCGCAAGTTTTGATGAAAGCGGTATTTATCCTTAATTTGCTCAATTTCGCCGACGCACACTTCAACAAGTGTATCCGCCAGAATTTGGTGGGCGGAGAGATCCTCCACTTTTGTAATATATTCAAGCGCGGTTGCGAGAATATAATCGCCTGTATACATGGCAATCCGGTTGTCCCATTTGGCTTTTACGGTCGGTTTTCCCCGGCGCAATTCGGCATCATCAATGACATCATCATGCACAAGCGATGCCATATGGATCAATTCCAGTGCAACAGCGACATTTTTGACACGTTCGATTTCGTAATCTCCGAATTTCGCGCCGAGCAGCACAAATACGGGGCGGATCCTTTTTCCTCCCGCTTTCAGCAAACTTTCAGATGCCTGCTGTATCAAGGCAGCGTTTGATGCGACAGCGTTGGCCAGCTCTTGTTCAATAAGCTCAATATCCGTTTTTAAAAACGAGTACAGCATTTGTACCTTCATTCCGTCTCCATCCGATCATCATTTCTCTTTCAAGGCAATATGTGCAGCTGCGGCCCCGCCGGCAAACGGCTTGTACAAAATCCTGCCAAAACCCGCATTGGAAAAAGCAGCCGCCAGTTCTTCCATTCCCGGAAACTGTAGTGCCGATTCCTGAAGCCAGGAATATTCCCGGTAGCTTTTTGCGAACCATTGTCCGAGAAGCGGCATGATCCGGCGGAAATAAAAGTAATAAAGCTGCCTGTACCCGGGAATCACCGGCTGGGAGGTTTCCAGGCAGGCCGCCATGCCGCCGGGCTTCAGCACCCTATACATTTCCTGCAAAACCTGTTTGTAGTCCGGGACATTCCTGA
This sequence comes from Weizmannia agrestimuris, assembly GCF_943193165.1. NCBI lineage: Bacteria > Bacillati > Bacillota > Bacilli > Caryophanales > Bacillaceae > Heyndrickxia > Weizmannia agrestimuris. The sequence continues at coordinate 126,701 of NZ_CALPDC010000002.1, read as the reverse complement.
GCCCGAACCCGACCGTCACATAATCAAACGTTGCATCTTCAAATGGCAGTTCCATTGCATTTCCGTAACGGAGCGCGACATTTTTTAAGCCGAGCGCGTCCACTTTCTGCTTCCCGACTTCAAGCATGCTTTCACTGAAATCGAGACCTGTCACACTGCCGGATTCGCCCACTGCCTGTGCGAGGGCAATCGTCCAGTCCGCCGTCCCGCAGCACAGATCGAGTACGCTGCTCCCTTCTCTTACCGCCATTTTCCGCATCAGGTCTTTCCGCCACCGCTTATGCTGGCTGAAGCTGATCACCGAGTTCATTCTATCGTAGTTTTGCGAAATTTTTTCGAAAACGGCGTGTACCCGTTCTTCTTTTGGCATCATGGTTACCCTTCCTCCGCATATAATCTCGTTGCATCGCCATACCGCCCCATCAGCAGGCGGATCCGCTCTGAAAGCATTTCGTTTCCGCACGACATGGCCGCAGCCTGCAGCGCACGGATGCTTTCTTTCAAATACTTCTCACAAATATAAAATAGTTTCCGCTTTTTCTCATGCGGCAGCTGCTCAAAAGGGCGCCCGTCACCCGGGTAAGCCATTTTGTTCAAGGCTTCAAACAGGATGGAGCGCTTCCCGTTTTCAGCCTGTTTCTTTTCCCTTAACAGCCGGTTAAACAAAAGCAGTTCTTCGCTTAAACGGATGAGCGGCTGCGAACCGAAAAACTGCATAAATTTTGTAATAATCGCGGATTCGGTTTTTTTCAAATGCCCGACGAACGTTTCCGCGTCGGAATCGTCAAATTGGTAAAGCATCACTTTATATTCATTTACGGATTTGATTCCTTCCGCCAGTATGCCGACAAGCCGGACGTTGTGCACGCCCGCAAGCAGTTTGTAGTAAAGGCTGCTGAAATAATCCCCCGCTAGAACAGTAAGCTGGCGGTTTTTTTGATTTTCATTTGCATTGGTTACTTTTTCATGGGTGTCAAGGGCAATCTGGATCAGCATGGCAGTCGCAACAAACTGCTTCACTTCATGTTCCGTATACGGCTGCCCCGCAAGGCTGCTTATCAAAAGCAAAATCCGGTCTTCATCTATGTATGGGGCATCAATAAACTGATTTAAATAGTCGTGTGCCACTTCTTCTTCAATCGCCTGTTTGATTGCGGCAATTTGCTGCTCCCTCTGGTATGACATAACCCTTTCCCCGTTTCTTCGTTGATCTGGCCTAAAAATAAGCTGTAGTTTATTATATCACATATGTAAAACGGCCGTTAACAAATTGATTTCGGTTTATTTTTTCGCTTCGCTTTGCAAACTCCCGATGCCGGTCATGATTTGCGCTTCACCGCGAATCTTGATCATGGAAGTATGTTCGGTAAACTGTGCGACCAGCACTTCGCCATCATCCAGCATTTCCGTATGGTTCAGCTTCGTATCGGTACCCCTTGACAGCCCAATGACGCTCACCCCGTCCTGCAACGCTTTCACGACGATATAATCCGCCTGCGCCTCTGCTTTCATTTTCGGGCCTCCTTTTTATTCGTTTAAAAAACTTTTCATATATTCATCTTACCACAGCGCCGTTTGCAGTCAAAGCGCCGGAAACGCCGCGCTCAGGCTTTCCCCGGCTGTACCGGGATTTCGCAGGCATTTGCCCCGGGAAAACGGGTGCCAAACGTATGCGCGTTTCCCTTTTTTGGGCCCTGCTGTATTAAAAAAAAGGCTGCCCAGGCAGCCTTTTTTCCGCTCAAAGCCAACCATATGTAATTACTTCACTGCGTCTTTAAGCGCTTTCCCCGGCTTGAATGCAGGCACTTTGCTTGCCGCAATGTCGATTTCCTCGCCGGTTTGCGGGTTTCTTCCTTTACGGGCAGCGCGTTCGCGCACTTCGAAATTACCAAACCCGATCAGTTGGACTTTATCTCCGTTTGCCAATGCATTTTGAATTGTATCAAAAATAGCGTCAACTGCTTTTGTCGTATCTTTTTTGGAAAGTTCGGTAGCTTCTGCCACTGCATTGATTAAATCCGTTTTATTCATTCCATTCACCTCCTCCAAAAGAAACGTAGAAGTCATTTCCAGTTTCTTCTCTTCAGTGTATACGGTTTTCCCTCATCATAAACGTTTAAAACCGGATGGAATCAGGCTTTTCAGCACCAATTCTGTTAAAAGATTATCATAATCGCAAGAGAGGTGCAAGAACTATTCGCTAACAAAGGAAAACTTTTCAATTTTTTTCGGATTTAAAGTACTTTTCCCGAAAAAATTCTAACTTGCGGCCAAAGATGCTCGTCCCACGTATACAAAAAAGGGATACCGCGGTATCCCTCTTACAAAATAATGGCGATCAGGCCGCCTGACCCTTCGTTAATGATCCGTTCGAGCGTTTCTTTTAACTTATAGCGGGCATTTTCCGGCATAAGCGATAATTTTGCCTGGATGCCTTCCCTGACAATGGAACTTAAGTTGCGCCCGAAAATATCCGAATTCCAGATGGACAGCGGGTCATCTTCAAAATCCTGCATCAGGTACCGCACAAGCTCCTCGCTCTGCTTTTCCGTCCCGATGATCGGGGCAAATTCCGATTCGACATCGACTTTGATCATATGGATGGACGGCGCCACTGCCTTCAGCCGGACGCCGAAACGGGATCCTTGGCGGATGATTTCCGGCTCATCCAGGCTCATATCCTGCAGGGAAGGTGAGGCAATCCCGTAGCCGGTTTGTTTCACCATTTTCAGGGCATCGGAAATTTGGTCGTATTCCGATTTTGCATGGGCGAAATCCTGCATCAGCTCGAGCAGATGATCCTTGCCGCGGATTTCAACGCCGACGATTTCCTTTAAGACCTGGTCGTACAGTTCATCCGGCGCCTCGAGGTCGATTTCCGCCACCCCTTGCCCCATTTCAATGCCAGCAAGGCTTGCAGATTCAATAAATTCATATTCGTTAAAAGCCTGGACAACGCGGTCCACATCGCGTAGCCGCTTAATGTCTTTTACTGACTCTTTCACGGCGTCCTGATAATTTTCACGCAGCCAGTGGTTTTCTTTTAACACCATGACCCAGCTCGGCAGGTTCACATTGACTTCCAGTACCGGAAATTCGTACAGCGCTTCCCGCAGCACATTCAGCACATCGGCTTCACGCATGCTTTCCACTGACATGGCGAGCACCGGAAGATCATACTTTTCCTGCAATTCCGCCCTCAGCATTTCCGTCTCCGAATGATGCGGCTTTGCCGAATTGACAACAATGATAAACGGTTTGCCGACTTCTTTTAACTCGGCAACAACCCTTTCTTCCGCTTCCACGTAATCCTCACGCGGAATTTCGCCGATCGTGCCGTCTGTCGTGATCACAACCCCAATGCTTGAATGTTCCTGAATGACCTTTCTCGTGCCGATTTCCGCCGCTTCGTGGAAAGAAATCGGTTCTTCATACCACGGCGTATGGATCATGCGCGGGCCGTTTTCATCTTCATATCCTTTCGCGCCCGGAACCGTGTAGCCGACACAGTCGACAAGCCGGATGTTCACATCAAGCCCTTCGTCGACATGGACAGCAACCGCCTGGTTCGGCACAAATTTCGGTTCTGTCGTCATAATCGTTCTCCCAGCCGCGCTTTGCGGGAGTTCATCCTGCGCCCGGTTTCTGTCCGCTTCGTTTGTAATGTTCGGAAGCACAACGAGTTCCATGAATTTTTTAATAAAAGTGGATTTCCCCGTTCTGACGGCGCCCACGACCCCCAAATAAATATCGCCGCCCGTACGTTCTGCAATATCTTTAAAAATATCAACTTTTTCCAATTTGTTTCCCTCCCCACATTCGTTCCCGGGACACCATCATTCGCGCTGATGATAGGACATTATATGTGTATGATGTTGTCCGACCGCCTTATGTCTATAAAATGATTTTTTATAGATTTTCAAAAAGTTGCTGTACAGGATTTGCCCCTGTTTATTTTTTCAAAATTTTTCCTTACGAAGAGACGCAGGACCAAAAAATAAACCCTTTCTCTAACAATATATTGGGATGAGAAAGGGTTATGACTATTTTGCCATAAATACCGGTTCATTTTTTTGATTTACGGTGCAGGGAAGGGAATAAGCCGGTACAAACGGGGAGCCTTCAGTTAACAGCACGCGGATATCTTCCCCGGGTTTAAACGCCCGCTTGCCCGTTTTGAGCGCTTTTGCCAGATCAGCCCGGTAATCGACATAAATGCCGCCTCTCCCGGTAATGACAAACGGCAGTTTCCGGCCGGTATACGGAGACACCACGTACGGATCTGTTTTGTAACCGAGCTTTTTAAAATCTAAAGCGTATACATTTCTTGCAATCTCTTTTTTAAATGGCGGATAGCCCTGGGACGCAATCCGGATTTGCAAGTCTCTTATTTTCTCGGGTATTCTCGTATCAAACACTTTGACCGTCGGATGATGTTCCGGATCAAGGAGCACATATTGCAACGTGCCGCCGTTGTCATACGCATTTGCCGGCGGATCGGGCAGGTAGTTTTTCGGGCTTTTCAGCTTGTTGAAATCAATCGGGTATTTTAAATAGACCGGCGTATTTTGCGGCTTTGTCTTGATCGGAAGCAGGCCGCTATTGTCTTTCCGGTATTCATCTACAGCTTTTTGCACCATTTGAAGCTGCATGTCATCCGGCAGCCCGCTTTCTTTTTCCTGTGCCCCCGGATAAAGGCAGCCGCCTAAACTGATGCAGGCGCAAACAGCTACAAGCAATAGCAGCATATTTTTGAAGTGCAAAACGATCTCCCCCTCCGGTTAATTTGCCGGCCCGCTCAGCACGATATAAGCCATAATCAGGCCGCCCAGCGCCAGGCAGGCATACGCAATCACAGCAGCCGCCCATTTGAACAGTTTTTGTTTCAGCCTGTATCGGCTTGCAACAATCAATACCATCGCCAAACAGAGCAGGCCCATGCCAAAAAGCGAAATCCACATATTCGCCATCCCCCGGGACAAAACCATCTCCCCTTTCTCCCTTGTAAAATTCGTAAACTTTTCGGACTTCGGACATTATATCATAAGCTTTTGAAATGTTTCAATTTACGGCATAAAAAAGGCCGGGGCGAACGTCTGCCCCGGAGAAAAGGTTGACTATACCCAGCCTGCGCAGTTTAAAGCGAATTCTTTTTCCTTGCAGTTTATGCAACATGCATCCATCCGGTATCGTCCGAAAGCCTACCGGGACTTTTTTGCCAAGATGCCTAGTACTGTTCCCCCAGCATATCCATCAAACCTTCCATTTCATGTTTTTTCAGCCGGCCCATTAAATTGTCGACTGCTTCTTTCGGATCAAGTCCTTCAAATAAGACATGGTAAAGGGCATCGGTAATCGGCATTTTCACTTCGTACCGGCTGGAGAGCTGGTAAGCCGCCTTTGTTGTCCGGACGCCTTCCACGACCATTCCCATTTGTTCCAGCACATCATCGAGCTTTTTGCCTTTGCCGAGCATATTGCCGGCCCGCCAGTTCCGCGAGTGGACACTCGTACACGTCACGATCAGGTCGCCAATTCCGGCAAGCCCGAGAAAAGTGAGCGGATTTGCACCCATTTTAGTGCCGAGCCGGGCGATTTCCGCAAGCCCTCTTGTCATTAAAGCCGCTTTCGCATTGTCCCCGTAGCCGAGGCCGTCCGAAATGCCGGCTGCAAGCGCAATAATATTTTTCAGGGAACCGCCCAATTCGACGCCAATGATGTCGGGATTCGTATAGACGCGAAAATTCGAGTTCATAAAAATGTCCTGCGCTTTTTTGGCAGCTGCCATTTTTTTCGATGAAACGGTTACGGTCGTCGGATGGCGCAGGCTGACTTCTTCAGCATGGCTCGGCCCCGATAAAACCGTGAGATCCCGCAGCAACGATTCCGGCATTTCTTCTTCAATCATTTCCGAAATGCGCATCAGGGAACCCGGTTCAATCCCTTTCGTGACATGGATGATGGAAAGCGGGCTTTTCCGCACCGCTTTTACTTGCCTGCATACATCACGCACCGCTTTTGTAGGGACCGCCAGTACAGCGGTATCAATGTCGTCTAACGCTTCTTCAAGTGAAAAGATGCCGGTAATGGCAGATTGCAGCTGAATGCCCGGCAAATAAAACGCGTTTGTATGGGATGTATTGATTTCATCGATCTGGCCTTTTTTGTTTCCCCACAACCTGACCTGAAAGCCGTTATCAGCCAAAACAATCGACAAGGCAGTGCCCCAGCTCCCCGCGCCGAGCACTGCAATCGTTTTTTTGGACAAATGAAACACCCTCTTTATGTTTATTTACGCGCACGGGCGATGATGTGGATCGGCGTTCCGGTAAAACCAAACGCATCACGGATCCGATTTTCCAAAAACCGTTCGTACGAAAAATGCATCAATTCGGGATCATTGACAAACACAACGATCGTCGGCGGTTTGACGGAGACTTGCGTTGCATAAAAAATTTTCAGCCGCCGCCCTTTGTCCGTCGGCGTCGGATTCATCGCAACCGCATCCGTTATAACTTCATTCAGCACGCTGGACTTCACGCGCATCGCATGGTTCTCGCTGACCGTCTTAAGCAGCGGGAACAGCTGGTCCAGCCTCTTTTTCGTTTTTGCCGATACGTAAATGACCGGCGCATAATCAAGAAACTGAAAATGGTCCCGGATTTTCTGTGTAAACTGATTCATCGTTTTTTCATCTTTTTGAACGGCATCCCATTTGTTGACGACAATGATCACGCCGCGGCCCGCTTCATGGGCGTAGCCGGCAATCCGCTTATCCTGTTCGCGGATCCCTTCCTCGCCGTTTAAAACGACACAGACGACATCGGAACGCTCAATCGCCCTCAATGCGCGCAGCACACTGTATTTTTCCGTGTTTTCATACACTTTTCCTTTTTTGCGCATCCCTGCTGTATCAATCATAACATAAGTTTGATCTTCATAAGTATAGACGGTATCCACTGCGTCTCTTGTCGTCCCTTCTATGTCGCTAACAATGACGCGCTCTTCGCCGAGAATCGCATTAAACAGCGAAGATTTTCCGACGTTCGGCCTCCCGATGAAACAAAATTTAATGACATCTTCCCCGTACTCCTCGTCCGCTTTTTCCGGAAAATGTTTGACAACTGCATCGAGCAGGTCGCCAAGGCCGAGGCCGTGTGCGCCTGATATCGGGAAAGGATCGCCAAAACCGAGGGCGTAAAAATCATAAATCTGGGTGCGCATCTCGGGATTGTCGACCTTGTTCACTGCCAGAACGACCGGCTTTTTTGACCGGTACAATATTTTGGCGACCATTTCATCCGCAGAAGTCACGCCTTCTCTGCCGCTTGTGATAAAAATGATCACATCCGCTTCCTGGATGGCGATTTCAGCCTGCTGCCGGATCTGCTCGAGGAACGGTTCATCCCCGATATCAATGCCGCCTGTATCAATCACGTTAAATTCGTGTGTCAGCCATTCAGCCGGACTGTATATGCGGTCCCTTGTCACTCCCGGAACATCTTCCACAATCGAAACGCGCTCTCCTACAATTCGGTTAAAAATGGTAGATTTGCCTACATTCGGGCGTCCGACAATTGCCACAACCGGTTTTGCCATACGATTCACCCTTTCTGTTCCGTTTTCGCAAAACAAATCAACTTTAGTAGTTTATCAATATTTTCTTGTTCAAGCAATATGCCGTAATTCATCCTGGCTTTTCCTTTTTTGCCGCTCTTTCTGAGATGAGATTCAAGGCGGTATCGATGAAATGCCAGCCGCACGCGTAGAGGAGAAAAAGCCCGGCGATATCGAGATATGCCGCAGATCCTGCCGTAATATGGAAATCCCATTTTGCAAGCACGAGCGCATACAGGATTTCCCCTTGTGCCGTACCGGTGAGTGCAGCGGCAACGGCATCCATTTTTGAGCGAAAAAGCAAATGGACAAGGATAAACAAAAACAGGCTATAGCAAATAGTACGCCAGGCAAACATCCAGACCGGATCGTACAGTTCAAATAACAACAGGCCTGCATAACCTGTCATCACGATGAAGACGCCGGCGAGCCGGACCAAAAGTGCCCATTTCGAAAATCTGCCGAAGTACCCATAACCGGCAGCCATAATGACGATGAGCGCCCAGCTCATATCAAGACGGCCCACCGCCGCTTGATGCGGAAAGGCAATCAAAAGCAGCAAAGCAACCAGTGCTGCCGGAAACCGCAAAGGGTGATCCCTTTCCAGCAAAAATGTCGCCCAAATCCATACCGCCCACATCACCCCCAAAAAAAATGCTCCTTCCACGGTGCACCCTCCTTTATCTCCATTATGGGAAAGATTGCACCGGGTTAACCGCAAGTTTTTCGCTTTTTTCAGGCATACTACAAGCGGGGGTGAATGGGCAATGGGAAAAGACCGCCAGGAGAAAAAACTGCGCCAAAGCGGGCGTGTAGAAAGCGACCGTGACCAAGCGCTCCATTACGGAGGGGCAACCCGCCTCGAAAGCGCTGACGCAGCACGCAAACGGCAGTAAAGAAAACGGTTTATAGAAAAGACAAAGCGCAAAAAAGCTGAGCGGCACCGGCAACCCGGGCGCCGCTCAGCTTTTCCATTCCATCCGGACATTTTTACTGTTTAAATTTCTTCAACTGGTCCCCAATCATATCCCCGAGCTGGAACCCGGTATTTTCTTCAGGCAGGTCATAATCAGAAGCTTCTGTATCGGCCTGTTCCAGTTCTTTCATGCTTAAGGACAAGCGGTGTGCCTGTTCGTTGACATCGAGCACTTTCACCTGCACTTCCTGTCCTTCCCTTAACACTTCATGCGGGGTGGACACATGCTTATGGGAAATTTGTGAAATATGAACAAGCCCTTCAACGCCCGGGAATACTTCTACAAACGCCCCGAACGAAACTAGGCGTTTTACCGTTCCTGTAAGGACAGTCCCTTTCGGCGCTTTCTGTTCAATGCCTTCCCAAGGGCCCGGAAGCGTATCCTTGATGGACAAGGAAATCCGCCCGTTGTCCCGGTCCACCGACAACACTTTCACTTTGACTTGCTCTCCTTCTTGGACGACATCGGACGGCGTTTCCACCCGTTCGTGCGCAAGCTGGGAAATATGGACAAGGCCGTCAATTCCGCCGATATCGACAAAAGCGCCGAAACTCGTCAGCCTTTGCACGGTCCCTTCCAGCACCTGGCCTGCTTCGAGATGGTCAAGGATATCCTGGCGTTTTTCTTCTTTTTCTTTTTCCACAACAGCTCGGTGTGATAAAATCAACCGGTTTTTGTCTTCGTCCAGTTCAACGATCAAAAAGGGCAATGTCTTCCCTTTATAGTCGGAGAAGTCTTCAACAAAGTGGTCCTCGACAAGGGACGCAGGAACAAAGCCGCGGACACCCAAATCGACAACAAGGCCGCCTTTTACCACTTCATTGACTTCCGCTTCAATGATTTCCTGGTTTTCAAATTTTTCCTTCAGCTCATCCCAGGCTTTTTCAGCATCATATTTCCGTTTGGAAAGAATGACGGCGTCTTCTTCCACTTTCGTAACGACGAGATTCAGCTCGTCCCCTTCTTTCACGGCATCTGATGCGGTTTCAATATGGAGATTGGAAAGCTCGCTGATCGGAATAATCCCGTCCACTTTGCTGCCTTCAATGGAAACGAGCACTTGCTTTTCCTCCACTTTGACAACCGATGCTTTCACTTTATCCCCTAGAGAAAGGGACCGTACTTCTATTTCATTCATTTCGTCTGACATATGTACTTCCTCCTTATCCGGCGCTTCAACTACCATTGAATATACCCGTTCTTTTCAAATTAATTCGTATAATTCAAAAAGAAACGCTTTCCTATCAAATTTCTAACATCTTTTACTTTTTGTCAAGTAAAGAAGCCGATTGCTGCTGTGCCATTTTTTCTTTTGCCATCGCAAGAATCTTTCCGGCAACTTCATCAATATCCATGCTTGTCGTGTCCAGTTCTACGGCGTCCGCCGCTTTAGAGAGCGGTGAAACTTCCCGTTCGGAATCCAGCCTGTCCCTTTCCTCAATCTCCTGTTTTAAACGGCTGAGGTCTGAAGGGATCCCTTTTGCAACATTTTCGGCATGGCGCCGCTTTGCGCGCTCATCGGCGCTGGCTAGCAAAAAAATTTTCAATTCGGCATCCGGCAGTACTTTTGTCCCGATATCCCGGCCGTCCATGACAACGCCGCCACCGCGGGCGAGCATCCGCTGCCGCTTGACCATTTCTTCACGGACAACGGCATGCTTTGAAACAGCCGAAACTGCTCTCGTCACTTCCCTTTCCCTGATCTTGCCGGTTACGTCTTCACCGTCGACAAAAACGACCTGGCCGTTTTCCCCCGGCTCCAGGCGGATATTTGTCTTGTACAAAAGTTCGGCAAGCGCATTGCCGTCTTCAAGGTCCGTTCCGTACTGCAGCGCTTTATAAGTAAGCGACCGGTACATTGCCCCTGTATCAATGTAAATATATTGCAACTGCTCGGCAACTTTTTTCGCCGCCGTGCTTTTCCCTGCAGCAGCAGGACCGTCGATGGCAATATTGATTTTTTTCATACAACGATTTCACCCTATTCTCTCTTGTTGCATATACCCGTTTTTTGGGCAGATAAAAGGATACACCCTTTTTATAGTGTACCATAAAATGGTGAATCCTCCTATCCATGAAATGCAAGTTTTATCCGGAAAGCCCCTTTTTACGGAGCAAAAGCTGCTGCTCGAAGCAAAAACGCAGGATATACTGCCTCTCTTTCGCGCTTGTATTTTTAAACTGGAGCGAGGCCCCTGTTTTTCCGCCGGTTTCAAACAGCCTAACGACGGAAAAATGCAGCTGTAAGTATTGGTAACCTTCTTTTAGCGGCAGGACAAGAAGCGCTTTTCCTGTTTCATGCTCCCTTGGGCGGATATCATCAGGCAAATAGACCGCACAGCCGCCCGAACTGATGTCTTTTGTAACTGCCGTTGTTTTCAAATTGGATTCCGGAAAGGTGAGGGCAATATCGAGTGCGGCGTCTACCCTGACATACTGCCGTCGCTGGATTTTGCGCACATCTTCCGGATCAGGAGCGGATAAAATGAGCATCGGGATATTGCCGAGTTCCCTGCCGGTTACTTTTGATGAAAACCGGTAAGGAATCTGGCCGTCCGAAACGAAATCAACGAGCAGCCCCTGGCCGAGCAGCAAAAATACGGTCCGGTTTGTTTCCATGTCGATCGGGTAATCAATATAAATTTTATCCTCTTTTATATCCGCAATTTTACATCTATATCTTTTACCTGTATCTTTATCTTCCAGTGTGAGTTCCAGCCCGACTTTTAACATCTTCCCAAACCCCTTTTATAGATTCCAATCTTATTATGACACAGGCTGGGCAGTTTTGTATTCTTTTTTCGCGTTTCATTTCATTTTTTGCCAAAAGGCCCGGCTGTACGCCGGGCAATGCTCATATGGACTTGCCGTATGCTCTTTCCGTGTTTTTCAGCTTTTCCACTTTTTCTTCGTTGCCGTTTTCCGCGTTGATATAAATCCGGTACGTTTCATCATGCAACACGCCGAGAAATTCATAACAAAGCACTTCCCGGTTCATGTCGCCGGTCATGATCGCAAGGCGGCTTTCCATAATGTCAAGCTTCGGATTCACACGGGACCTTGCTTCTTTTTCGCTGATGGCGGGCTTTGGAATATCCCTTTTTTGATGGCTTTTCAGAAAATCATCCGCTACAAACCCGATCACCTGGCCGTTGTCAAGCGCCACTTTTAATTTGACCGTTTCCGGATAAATGCGGACATTCCCCTGTTTCGCAGCGAAAGAAAAAACACCGACGTTGTCATATTGTGTGCTTTCAAACATGTCCATTTTCTCAAAATGGTGCCGGTTTAAAAAATCCGCCGCTTTCTTTTGGGCCTCGTTTAAACTGATTTTTTGCTTTCCCACCGGACGCTTGTTGAAAAACCAGACCGGGTATCCCCCTTTCCGCGTCACATCTGCGGTTGTTTCATTGCCGTTTTTGTCTTTTATACGGACGGTGTAAAAAGAAAAACGGGCGCCTTTTTGATTCGGTTTGGCTTCCGCCTGGCGGGCCGTTTTGAGTCCGGCGTATTGTTTTACAGTGGCGACCGCCTGTTTTTTGCTGATCATTTTTCCTTCCAGGTGCTCATAATGGTCATCGCGGTTTTGGAAACTCGTAAAAGACGGGCTGTTCAAATCGGCATTGTCATAGCCTTTGACCGTCCTTTCGACCGTCTTAAAGCCGTCGATGATCGTGTTATCCTTCGTTTCTTTTCCTTGGGCAAGGGCGCGTTCCACGTCCATCCAGCGGAGATTGTGCTTTAAAACATTATTTTGCACGCCCCGGAGCTGGTCCTGGATATCCGCGCTCTGGCCGTACAGTTTTTTCAGTGAAGCATACTCTTTATCGGATAGAGGTTCTTTATCCAAATCGCGCACCGCCGTCCGGTAGCTGAAATTCCCGATATTAGTCAGAAATTCTTCCGTTTTATGAAAAGGCAGAAGCGATAACGGAAGTTGGCCGACATCCGCATGCGCTTCTGATGTCAGGCGCCATACTTCAGCCAGTGCCGGTGAAAGGGACTTGCGTGAGTTCATGGCGAGGGTGTTTCCGATTTCATCATGCAAAAGGTCCATTCTGTATGCAAGGTCATGAAAAGCCCTTTGATACGTGCTTTCTGCATTTAACAAGACCGCCTCTTTTTCACGGTGCTCTTTATATGCCCAGGCAGCAGTCCCGCAAAGCCCGAGGGCAAGCACAACAATCATTGCCCGTTTCAGCATATTCATTTCCCCCTCTTATTTACAAAAAATATGTTTGCCGATTCGTTTGATTTGCGGCCTTGACCAGATCCACTTGCTTGTTGCGGTCGCCGGATTAAAATAATACAGCGCATTACCGGACGGATCCCAGCCATTGATCGCATCGAGGACGGCTTTTTTTGCCGTATCATTCGGCGCAAGCCAGATCTGCCCGTCGGAAACACAGGTAAACGCACCCGGTTCGAAAATCACCCCCGAGATGGTGTTTGGAAAAGACGGGCTGTCAATACGGTTTAAAATAACAGCCGCCACGGCCACCTGCCCTTCATACGGTTCGCCGCGCGCCTCCCCGTAAACCGCTTGCGACAAAAGGCGAATATCGTTTTGCGAAAATCCGTTCGGCACATTGGTAGCGGTTTGGACGGGTTTTTTGGCTGCCGTTTTCGGTGCCTGCTTTTTTGTGCCGCCGTAATACGTGAATTTTTTCCCGCTTGCAACCATGGACTTTACGTATGCCGCATCGTATTTTGACGCTTTGACGAGTTTCGCTTTGACGCCCGGGCCGGCGAGGCCGTCAACAGGCATTCCGTATGCCTTCTGGAAATTTCTTAAAGCCCAGTAAGTGCTGTAACCAAACACCCCGTCAATCGTTCCTTTATAGTAACCGATGTACTGCAGCCTCGCCTGCAGTTCAATCACATCATCCCCGACCGCTCCTTTTTGAATCACCTGATTCGAAAACGCCCGGGCCGTCCCGCTTGTGCCAAAAGAAAACAAGGCCAATACGGCACAAAGCAGCAACATGTATTTTAAGCGATTTTTTCCAATCATACCGCACCCCCCAAAAACTTTAAGCATTATCCGTAGTTTCTGGAGAAGGCGGCAATTTTATGCAAGACATAAAAAAACAACCGGCGATTGATCCGGTTGTTTTGCCCATTATCATAATTGTTGTGTCCCTGCCGCATCCTGCGCAAAATGTTTGGCAGAAAGGCTGTGCGCCTGCTTTGCTTTTTTCAGGCCGAGCCACCAAAGCCCGATCATAAACGGCACCATAAAATACAGCCATTTTTGCTGGGTGAGCATGATCCAGTCGTAAAAACCGTGCAGGATCACCGGCACCATAAAAGAAAAAAGGAACCAGCACTTTTTGCGCGGGGAGAATCTGGATTTTCCCATATAAAAGCCCATCATGACACCGAAAATGGCATGGCTTGATACAGGAAGAAGCGCACGCCCGAACGCCAGGTCAACGCCGCCCGAAAAAAGCGATAAAATATTTTCGAGCGTGGCAAATCCGAGCGAGACGCTGACGCCGTAAACGATGCCGTCAAAAGGTTCATCAAATTCCCGGTTAAAAAACACAATAGCGGCCAAACACAGCCACTTGCAAAGTTCCTCCGGCAAAGCGGAATGGAGGAAAGCATGCCAGATGCTGCCCGAAAAGAGATGCTCCCGTTCGAGGATAAACTGCAAAAACATAACTGGCAGCGTGACAAGCGCACCGTATAAAAACGCTTTTGCAACAACAAGTATTGGCTCTGGCTCAAACTGGTCCCGCAAATAAAAATAGCATAGCAGGGCAAGTCCGGGGGCGATGCCGGCTGACAAAAGGGCAAGCATATCGAAACCTCGCTTTTTGCAAAAATCAAATGATCCGTGCCAAGTCATTTGTTTTCATCGTAACATGAAAAAGCCGGAAAAGAAATACTGCCCCCGAAAAAACCCTTTAATTTCCTTTTTGCAAGTGAGCCTCCCGGTTTTTGATCGCTGTGGCAATTACACCGCCATGAAAGCGCCCGTTTTCAATAAAAATCTCATTGGCATTGTTTCCGGCAGCAAGCACGCCCGCAATAAAAATCCCTTCAACATTCGTTTCCATTGTCTCTTCGTTGTAATGCGGGCGGCCTGTTTCCGGATCAACGTCCACTCCCATTTTCCGCAAAAACGTATGATCCGGATGATAACCGACCATCGCAAATACAAAATCATTCCGGATCTCTTTCACTTCTCCGCCTGCTTCGTATACAACGCTCTGTTCTTTAATTTCTTTTACGTGCGCCTGAAATTCCATTTTCACTTTCCCGTGGCGGATAAGCGAATCAAATTCCGGCAATATCCACGGTTTAATGCTTTCTGAATAATGATCGCCGCGGTATAGCACGGTCACGCGGGCACCCGCCTTGTGAAGCTCAATGGCAGCGTCCACAGCCGAGTTTTTTCCGCCGATCACGCAAACATCGGTGTCAAAAAACGGATGGGCTTCTTTAAAATAATGGTACACTTTGTTTAAATCTTCCCCCGGGACATCCAGCCTGTTCGGATTGTCGTAATAGCCGGTTGCGATGACCACATAAGGCGTCTCATATTGGCCTTTTGTCGTCGTAACGATAAAGGTTCCGCGTTTCTTTTCGACACGGAGCGCTTCTTCAAACCGGTGGATGCGAAGGGCCTTCAGTTTCGCCACTTCGCGGTAGTATGTAAGCGCCTGGTTGCGTTTCGGCTTTAAATTTTCGGTAATAAACGGCACATCGCCAATTGCAAGCCGGTCGCTTGAACTGAAAAAAGTCTGGTGCGTCGGATAACGGTAAATCGCATTGACGACATTTCCTTTTTCCAGTATAAGCGGATGTTTCCCGATTTCCTGCAGGCTGATTGCAGCAGCCAATCCGCAAGGGCCGCCGCCAATAATGATACAATCTTCTTTTCGCATGTTTGTCCACTCATCCTTTTTTCGTATCTGCCTTTTCGTTTTCATCCATTTATTTAAAAATCTCCCACCGTGAACACGACAGGAGATTTCAGCCTTCTTCTTCTAAAACCTGTAAAGCCCCGTTTGTCGCCCGGCTGGAGCCGGCTTTCGGAAACTCTAAATCCAGCCTCTGAACCGCGAAGCTTCCGCCACTCTTCTTACACCGATCATATAAGCGGCAAGCCGCATGTTCACCCGGCGTGAGCGGGAAGTATTGTAGACCGTATTAAACGACTGGACAAGCACTTTTTCAAGTTTTTCTTCCACTTCTTCCTCCGTCCAGTAATACCCCTGGTTATTCTGTACCCATTCAAAATACGAAACCGTGACGCCCCCAGCAGATGCAAGCACATCCGGAACGAGCAGAATGCCGCGGTTGGTTAAAATTTCGGTTGCTTCAAGCGATGTCGGGCCGTTTGCTGCTTCCACCACAATTTTCGCCTGGATATTATGGGCGTTTTCTTCTGTAATTTGGTTTTCAATGGCGGCCGGAACGAGAATATCGCAATCCAGTTCAAGCAATTCCTTGTTCGTAATCGTATTTTTAAACAGGGTTGTAACCGTCCCGAAACTGTCGCGGCGGTCGAGCAAATAGTCAATATCAAGGCCTTCCGGATCATGCAGCGCGCCGTATGCGTCGGATATGCCAATCACTTTTGCGCCCGCATCATGCATAAATTTTGCAAGGAAACTTCCGGCATTGCCGAACCCCTGAATGACAACCCTGGCGCCTTTTAAATCAATCCCTTTTTTTCTGGCCGCCTCGCGAATGCAGATGGTTACCCCTTTGGCCGTAGCGGATTCGCGGCCGTGCGAACCGCCAAGCACAAGCGGTTTTCCTGTGATAAAGCCCGGCGAATTAAATTCGTCGATCCGGCTGTATTCATCCATCATCCAGGCCATAATCTGCGAATTTGTAAACACGTCCGGTGCCGGAATGTCTTTCGTCGGACCGACAATCTGGCTGATCGCCCGGACATAGCCGCGGCTCAAATTCTCGAGCTCGCGGAAAGACATTTTCCGCGGATCGCAGATGATGCCGCCTTTTCCTCCCCCATACGGCAGATTCACAATGCCGCATTTTAGCGTCATCCATATAGACAAGGCTTTCACTTCATTTTCCGTCACATCCGGATGAAACCGGACGCCTCCTTTTGTCGGTCCGACAGCATCATTGTGCTGCGCGCGGTACCCCGTAAAAATCTTAACCGTACCATCATCCATTCTGACGGGAATTTTAACCGTTAACATACGGACCGGCTCTTTTAAAAGTTCGTATACTTCTTCAGGGTATCCAAGCTTTTCAAGAGCTTCGTGAATAATTGTCTGTGTCGATTTCAGCACATCTCGACTTGCTTCCATTGTTTGATGATCTGCGCCCTTTTCGGCTGCCATTATCGCAAACCTCCTAGATACGAAAGAAATATCTGCTATCAAATTTAGTATACAACGTTCCCCAGCAGATGAAAACCTGAAAAAACATGCCGGACGGTTACGGGAAATGCTTCAGGAGTTCCGCAAGTGCATTTTGCTCAAACACCGCGATCCCGTATTCCCGGACCATAAACGGGGAGATTTGCGCGCGCTCGCCGTATTCAAGAATAAGCGACGCATTTTGGGTCTCCGGTTTTTGCAGCAAATAATACTGGTCTTCGAATATATAAAGGCTGCACGCGGAAATCCGGCCGATCTGGTTTAAAAAGCCCGCAAGCGCAATCATTTCCTCAATCGATGGAAAAAAGTAGGCTTCTTCCTGTTCCAAGTTTTCCGGGTCCGCCCATTCGCCCGGATCCGCGTCGTCCGCTTCCCCTACTGTCAGAATAAACACCAATTCCTGGACATTAAAGGAATAGATTTCAATGGTCAGCATGTCGCTTTCGCCGACATGGTAAGCCTGATCCGCCAACTCCAGCATTTCTTCAAATAAATGATTCCAAATGGGCGAGTCGAGATCGTTTTCCATAATACCGCGTTCCGATAACTCTTCAAACGTAATGGAGTATTTAATTTTATTGGATGAAATCCGTTCCAGCTTCATTGATTTCCGCCCCCTGCATACGGATCTTACCTTATCGTATGCGGGAGGGGAAAGATGGTTCATGATGGCCGCCTGTTGCTTTCGATCGTAATCAAATGGGCTTCCGGTTTTGCGCAAAGCCTGAGCGGAACAAGCGTCGTGCCGTAACCGTTGCTTATGAGATGGATAACATTGCGCACTTTTCTCACCCCGCCGCGCCTGTAGCGGCTGAGACCGAGAATGCGGATCTGCCCGCCGTGCGTATGGCCGCTCAGCATCACATCGATATCGTCCCATTCATAAAGCTGGTGGATCATTTTCGGGTTATGGCTGATTAAAATCCGGAGATCGTCCGGTTGCACCGATTGAAGCGCTTCATCAAGATTTTCATTTTCCGTCGTCAAATCATCCACGCCGATCAGCGCAATCCGTTTTTTTCCGTTTACGCATACAAAATCCGCCGCGTTGCGCAGCGTGCGGACGCCGGTTCTGGCAAAAACGGCCGCGAGCGCTTCGCCGTCCGCTTCATAATCATTATTTCCCCACACAAAAAATACCGGGCCAATTCTTTTCAGCAACCGCAAATTTTCTTCTGTTCTGGAAAGCGGAACCCCCTTTTCCAGCAAATCTCCCCCGATTACTGCAAAACGTGCTTTCCCTGTTGCCTCTTCCACCAGTCCGGGATCGATTTTGCGCCGGTGGATATCGGAAATAAAGAAAAAAGTGCACGGCTCCTCTCCGGCCGGATATTCATCAAGCAAAAACCGGTGCCGGACGAGCCGGTTTAACGATGCTTCATAGCGCATATACATCAATAAGACTATGCCAAGCAAAGAGGCAATCCATAAAAATGCAAACATACACGAGAGCTCCTGTTCCGCCGGGTCCTTGCCGGCACAAACGAAATTTTCTGCAATCCCTATTCGTATTATATCTTAATCACGCCAGATAGAAAGCATTCCGGCATTGTTTTTGACATAGCGGGAGAGAACCGCGCATAAAATGAAAAAGACTTTTAAATGTCAGGAGGACTGAGATGAAAAGCCATTATAAAACGTATCATCCCTTTATCGGGCCATTTGACCCCTGTCCGCCGATAACCGAAAAAGTTTATTCCACCCCGCCAAATTTGTATTTAGGGTTCCAGCCCCCGAACCTTCCTCAATTTGCGCCGCAGGAAGCGTTGAGGCGCGGGACGCTTTGGAGGCCGCTTTATGACCCGTATTACAGCCCTTATGAACGGGCAAAGGAGGAAACCGATTGAAGCAGCTGCCAAAAGAGTATTACACAAGGCTTGAAGAACTGCAGGCCCTTGATTTTGCAATTGTGGAGCTGAACCTTTATTTGGATACCCATCCCGATGATCAGGCAGCGATCGAACAGTATAACACTTTTGTCCATGCCAGGAAAAAAGTCAAAAGAGCATTTGAAAAACAGTTCGGGCCGCTGACAAATTTCGGGCACAGCTATTCGCCAACGCCTTTCCAGTGGAAAGAGCCGCCGTGGCCATGGCAGGTATAAGCAAATAAAGGAGGAAACCGTACATGTGGATCTATGAGAAAAAATTGCAATATCCCGTCCGGGTCTCAAGCTGTAACCCGAGACTTGCGAAACTTTTAATCGAGCAGTACGGCGGAGCGGACGGAGAGCTTGCGGCAGCGCTCCGGTATTTGAACCAGCGCTACACCATCCCAGATAAAGTGATGGGGCTTTTAAATGATATCGGCACGGAAGAACTGGCCCATCTTGAAATGATTGCGACGATGGTCTTAAAATTAACAAAAGATGCCACACCGGATCAATTGATTGCTGCCGGCCTTGACGCGCATTATGTGGACCATGATAAAGCGCTCCATTATCATAATGCCGCAGGAGCCCCGTGGACAGCTACCTATATCCAGGCAAAAGGGGATCCGATTGCCGATATTTATGAAGACATTGCCGCCGAGGAAAAAGCGCGGGCTACGTATCAATGGATCATCAATTTAAGTGACGACCCTGACCTAAATGACGGGCTCCGCTTTTTAAGGGAGCGGGAGATTGTCCACTCGCAGCGGTTCCGCGAAGCCGCGCAAATTTTAATGGAAGAAAGAGACAGAAAAAAAATTTTTTAGAAGATGCCGGGGCATCTTCTTTTTTTCGGCGGCTTTTAGTCTCCGTACCTGTTCCGGTGAATGGCTACTTGTTCTCGTGGTATAAATTAATATCAAACTCTTTTTGCATCATTTCGAATACAAGGTGGCGATCCTTCCAGCTTTCCCCTTTCCATAAATCTTTGCTTTTATCAATAATTTCGCAGCGGAGCGCATGAAATTCTTTTTCAGCCTTTTCCCGCTTGTCAAACAAGATTTTGCTCATGCCCCAAAGCGCAGCGGCCACAAGCAGGAAAAACAGGTGAAACGGGCTTTCAGAAATACCGGAGAAAACGGAGAACACGGAACCGGCATTTTCAAAAGACCTGTAAACATAGTAAGCCCAAGCGCATGTGTAGAGCATGCTTGTCCAAAGAAAAACAAGATGCCGCTTCCGCAGGCGGTCAAATTTTTTTTTGCGTTTGACAGCACTTTGCAGCATCTGCTTTGTCGCCGCATCTGTCCCTTTTAGTCCGGTGATGGACGGCTCCATACTGATCCCCCCTCACTCTACTATATGCGGCAAGGGACAGATCCATGACAAGCAGGCAGCTGCCCTGTCCTGAAATTTCGCCGGCAGATCCCCCCTTCTTGTGGCACCATTTATCGCGGGACGGGCATCTATCTGAAAAACAAAAAAGTATAACAGATGTAAACGGCAATTGGCACTAAAATAAAAATGACAGCCAATAGGTTCACAAGCGGCAACCGGGAGCGGGATTCCTTTTCGGTACTTTTCCGCTTTTCTGCCCGCGAAACGGCCGCCGCCGTTTGTTTCTCCGTTTTTTCCTTTGCTTTGCCGGCCGGTTCAAGCTTTTGCCGCCGTTTTTCCATTTCAATGATATATTTTTCGTCTGACATGGCTTCCCCTTCCCCACATCCGGACTAAATCCCCTGTTTTTTGATGCGGATACCCAGTAAACAATCGATTGTAAAATGCATGATGATGACTGCCGGAAGATTTTCATGAGAAAGCGCATAAACGGCACCAATCCAAAAACTCAAAAGCAGCACATTCGCAATCAAATACCAGTGGCCAAAATACCGGATATGCATGAGTGCAAAAATAAGGCTTGCTGCCGGCAATCCAAAATGCGTCTGGATGACGCCCCGGAACAAGAGCTCTTCCGCCACCGCGATCAGCGCAGTTAAAGCAATAATGTCCGAAATTGAACGGGATTTAAAAATCCGCTCATTCACGCCCCCGTCATCATAATACGCTTTCGGGAGCCATTTCATGAGCAAAGTATCCGCCGCAACGACAGCGGCTCCGTTTAATAAACCATATGTACATTTCGCAAATGACAAGTGAAAGTGCTGAAAAAATGCTTCGCCATCCGGAAATAACAGAAATCCGAGCAAAGCGGCAGCAAACAGGAGAATCAGCTGCGTCAAAATTAAGTGAAAAGTAAGTTCCCGGTCTGTGAGTTCCTTGATCAAATCCGCCTGTTTTCTTCGCGCCATTTCTGTTCCCCTTTTCTGAATAGATCCTGCAAAAGCAATTCCCATGCAGGAACGGTTTCCAGGGTGCCCCCGCTTTTTTGATTGCTTTCATATAAGGCTGTTTCAAGGCCGCAAATGTCACAGCACGCTTCATTGCCTGCAGCGGGCGGTTCACCGAAATACCGTAAAATTTCCGAGCGGCGGCATGACGAAGACCGGACCATCTGCACCATTTCCTTTAACTTCCTTCGCTTGTACGCCATCCGCTCGTCCCGGATGGCTGCAACCTCCCGGATCCATGCTTCTTCCGGCAGGTTAAGCGCTCTGTGGTGCGCTAGGAACCGGAGTTGCGGTTCCGTGCATCCGAGCAGCGCCCCGGCTTCCTTCAGATCCCCTTTCCATCTGCTGAAAGCGGCCAATTGTGCGTCAGTCGGAAGTTCAGCCTCGATTAGCTGGAGAGGGAGCCGTTCATCCCCTTCCGTATACAAAAGGACGGCAATGCTCGGCAACCCGTCCCGCCCGGCTCTGCCGATTTCCTGCAGATAGGCTTCCATCTGCAACGGCAGGTGAAAATGGATGACAAAGCGGATATCTGCTTTGTCCACCCCCATGCCAAACGCGCTTGTCGCACAAATGATCCCGATCTGTCCGTAAATAAACTGCTGCTGGATCAAAATTCTTTGCTCCTGGTCAATGCCGCTGTGATAAGCGGCCGCTTCGGCAATCCCCTCCTGCCTTAACCGCGCCGCCATTTCCTCAGCCGCCTTTTTGCTTGAAAAATAGATGATACCGGGCTTCTGCAAGTTTTTCGCATAGGCAACTAGTTTTTCCTCTTTTTCGCGGTATGAAGGGATCCGATCTATTTTGATGGCGATATTGGGCCTGTTGACAGAATAAATAAACCGGTTTGGGTCCTTTAAGCCGAGATACTTGCAAATATCGTCCCTCACCTGTTCTGTTGCTGTGGCGGTCAGGGCAAGGGTAAGCGGTGTGCCCAATTGTTTCCGGATTTCGCCAAGGTTTAAGTATTCCGGCCTGAAATCATGGCCCCATTGGGAAATACAATGCGCTTCATCGACTGCAAAGAGCGCAGTCCGGATTTGTTTTAATTTTCCGAGGACATGGCGGTTGTGCAGCATCTCCGGCGAAACAAAGATAAATTTGAAAGCACCCAGATGTGCAAGGGCGGCTTCCCGCTCCGGACCGGTTAAAAATGAATTTAACGCCACCACACTTTTTTCGCCGCGCATTTTCATCTGCTCTGTCTGGTCCTGCATGAGCGATAAAAGCGGGGAAACGATGACGCAGGATCCGTCCAGCAAATAGGCAGGCAACTGGTAGCATAAAGATTTTCCGGTACCGGTCGCAAGCATCGCCAGTGTATCTTTGCCGTCCAGCAGTGAACGGATGACTTCTTCCTGCCCCGCCCGGAATGCGCTGAAGCCGAATTTACTTTTCAAAAAGCTTAAAAGATCCACTGCGGCCCATCCTTTCTGCCAGTACAAGGCGAATATGGAAATACGGGACATCCCCTACTTTTTCTTTAATCGGTTTTAATTTCTTCGTATTTAAATCAGCGGCTGCCCGGATGATCTTTTGTTCTTCATCCTTTGGCACATACCGGTTCAGCGGAAAATCCGGGACCGTTAACGCGATTTCAATCAGATGGTCTTCAATTGTGCTTTGCTTTAACCCTCTCAGCGTGCTGATTTCCGCAATCGTTTTCCCTTGCTTCAAGAAGCCGAATGTCACCGAGGCAGACCGGGTCAGCGGCAGGGCCTTTTGCACATCATGAAGCATTTGGTATAAATACCAGAATGTTTCAGGATCTCCGAGGATGCGCCGGACCATAAAATGAAGCAAATGCAAATATCGATACCAGTACTCCACAGGATCAAGGTGCAGGGCGGAGGCAGCCTGCGTGATTGTATATCCGATCCGGCCCGCACCCGTCAACCGGAGGACAAAAATTTCAGGCTTTTCCGGCGGGCTGCCGGAAAACAGGCTGTAAAATTCACGATACAGATGCTCTGCTAAAGCAGTCCGGCTTTTTGCATGCTGTTTCAGCCAGTTTTTTGCCCAAGCCTGTAGAGCCGGGTCCCTTTGAACCGGATAATATACTTTATTTCCATACACTAAGTTGGATACGGCCTGGGTGATGAGGTTCAGCCTTTTCCAAAACAGATTTGCCGAATCCTGGTATTTCAAGCCGTCCAGGTAAGGAAACCGTTCTTCCATCCTGCCGGTTGCCAAAAGCAGGGCAGCACCTTTTTCTGTGACCACGCAGGCATCCGGGCCGCTTTTTTGCAGCAACCCGGCCTTTAAAAGGGCCTCTACTTCGCGTGTGAAAGCCTCACGGGAAATAAATGGAAACGTTTGAAAGAGCCTGCCAATCTTGAAAAAATGGGAATCCTGGATCGTCTGTGCTGATTTTTTGCCGTTTAATAGATGAAAAACAGCATAAGGGGTGCGTTCTCCATTCAGGTTGCTGAAGCAATCCAGCAATACAGCCTGTAAAAAAGGCATCTGAATCCTCTCCTGTTCTTTAGCTGAAAAAAGGGGAAAGTGCAAGGAAAAATCGGGGGTTGGTTCTATTTTAACATGGAAACCGGCGATTTGTTTACCATTTTTTTCATTGATTCGACAGGTTTCACGAACTCCGCCAGCCCGCTATTGAAATAAGAAAAAAAGAGTTTTAAAATGAAGGAGAAACACCGGCATGCCTTCGTGCACATGACGAGGCTGCCTGTTTTTCTTTTCTGCCGTGATTGAACAGCGAGGAGGAATCAAAATGGCAAAGTTTACAATCGTAGACAAAGATACATGCATCGCTTGCGGCGCTTGTTCCGCCAGCGCTCCTGATATTTTCGACTATGATGATGAAGGGCTCTCTTTCGTCATTTTGGATGATAATAAAGGCATTGCGGAAGTCCCGGAAATATTGGAAGATGACCTGATGGATGCCTTTGAAGGATGCCCGACAGAATCGATTAAAGTTTCCGACAAGCCTTTTGATGGCGATCCGTTAAAATACGAATGAAAAAAAGCAGGCCGTTTGAGCCTGCTTTTTTTCATATTCTTTTTCCCCCAATGGCGGATGCTTTGTCAATCCAATTTTTCATTTTTGTAAACATGAGCATAAACAAAACCGTCACGATGAGGCCTTTCACAAGATTAAAAGGCAGCACGCCCGCCACAATATACGCTTTTACATTCCCGACCGAAAAGTTCATGAAGTACAGGTAAGCCGGTAAAATGACGAAATAATTTAAAATGCTCATACATACCGACATGGATACCGTGCCAGTGACTAGACCTACAGTCATGCCCTTTTTTGTCCGCATCCGTTTGTAAATGAGATATGTCGGCAGGACGAACAGCATCCCTGCAAAAAAGTTTGCCACATTCCCGATCGGTACCCCTGCTTCACTGCCGAGTGATAAATAATTCAGGATATTTTTGATTAGTTCCGCTACAACAGAAGCCATCGGCCCGTAAAGAAGGGCTGCCACCAATACCGGAATGTCGCTGAAGTCCACTGTTAAAAACGATGGAAAAGGCGGAACCGGAAATTTAATAAACATCAGCATAAAAGCCAGAGCACTGAGCAACGCGACCGCAACGAATTGCTTTACATCCCATTTCTTCATTTAAACTTCCTCTCTCCTTGTGACCGATTTATCATCAAAGGAAGAAAGGTGCCGCGGACCAAAATGAAAAGCCCCTGACAAAATGTCGGGGGCTTTGTAATAGGCGAGTCCAAATAAGCGTTTAATACGTCATTAAACACTGGCAACCTTTATCTTCTCCCATCCAGACTATACTGTCGGTTTTGGAATTTCACCAAATCCTGCCGGAAATCCGGCTCGCGGACTGAAAGGCAACTGCCTTATCACCGCCGGTCGGGAATCTCACCCAGCCCCGAAGATAAATCGTATGAAATTTTGATTACAAGCTTATTATACATGCCGGCTGCCATTTTGTGAAGCATTCCGCATCACTTTCATTCATTTTTTATTTTCAGCACCTGGCCGGCCATAATTCGGTCCGACCGCAATTTGTTCCAGCTTTTCAGCCTTCCCACGCTCGTATGAAAATGGAGGGCAATGTTCCAGAGCGTGTCGCCTTTTTTCACAGTGTAAGCTGCAGGCTGAGGGACGGTGGAAGCAGCAAAAACCCCGTAAGGATCATGGGTCTTGGCGGAAACCGTCTGGCCCGGCGCGCCTGGTCCGAAGATCAAAAACGGGTCAATGGCGTTTTTCTTATCCGGCGTCCATGGCCCGTTATGCACTTCAAAATGAAGATGGATACCAGTTGAATGGCCGGTCGAACCCATATAGCCGACCACCTTTCCTTTTTCAACATGCTGCCCCGCTCTCACTGCCCTTCCGGCAAGATGGGCGTAAACCGTTTCATAACCGGACGGATGGCGGATAAAAACAACATGGCCGTAGGATGCGGACAGATAGGAACGGGTAACGGTACCTTCTTGGGCGCTGAATACTTTTGCGCGGTATCTTCCGGCAATATCAAGCCCTTTATGTGTGCCGTATCTTGTGTTAAATGTGTCGGAGATCGTCCCTGCCGCCGGAAAAATCCAGTCTTTTGTCGCTTCATGGATAACCGACCCGGATGCGGCTACGTCATTTGCCGAACAGGCAAACCCCAGGCATGCAGCTGTCAATGAAACGAAAAGGCATATTTTGATGTATGCCGGCAATTGATCCACCCCATTTTCATTTTTTCAATTCCGTTTCAAGCAAAGCCATCTTCTAAGATGCGCAAAAAACGGGAAAATATACAAAAAAGGCAGACCCGGCGCAGAGGTCAGCCTTTTTTTGGAAGGAAAAATGAAAAGGTGGTCCCTTCCCCTAATTTGCTTTTGACAAAGATCCGGCCACCATGCCCTTCGACAATGTTTTTAGCAATCGCAAGGCCCAGCCCTGTTCCCGATTTGCCGCGCGTCCTTGCTTTATCCGCTTTGTAAAAGCGTTCAAATACAAACGGCAAATCCTCATCCGGTATACCGGATCCGTTGTCTTCGACGTGTACATATACGCCGCCGGGTGCTTCTTCCTCTTTTACTTTGACGTAACCGTTCGAGGAAGTATGCCGGAGGGCGTTATCAATTAAATTCGTCAGCACCTGTTCAATTCTGTCGGCATCGATTTCAAGGGTGAGATCGCTGTCCGAAGTCTCGCAAACGAGGTCGATTCCTTTTTCTTTCGCGATGCCGTTAAATTTATGTGTCACTCTTTCAATGAAACTGTTAAATGAGACCGGCTCCATTCTGAACGAAAAATGCCCCGCTTCCATTCTTGCCAGATCGAGCAGCTCATTGACAAGCCGGCCGATCCTTAGCGTTTCATCGTAAATGATTTTGGCAAATTCTTTCTTTTCTTCTTCACTTGCCGCAATATCATCAATGATCGCTTCGCTGTATCCCTGCAACATGGCAACCGGCGTCCGCAATTCGTGCGAAACGTTTGCGATAAAATCATCGCGCAGCTTGTCCAGCTTCCGTTCTTCCGTCATATCGCGGATAATGGTGACAACGCCGCGGATCCGGGACAAATTATAAAGCGGGCTTGCAATCATAACATAGTACCGGCCGTTGATTTCAATTTCATCCGTCTGTTCTTTCTCCGTTTCGACCACTTTCGCAAGCAATGCGGACAACCCTTCAGGAAGCGGGGCGTCTTTTGCAGCCTGGTTATGATACCAGTTTTGAAGAAACATCTCAGCCGGCGGGTTCATGATTAAAATGGCACCGTCCCGGTTAAAGGTCAAAACACCGTCGGCCATGCTGCTTAAAATATTCCGCAGCTGCTCTTTTTCCTGCTTTAAGGCGTCCATATTAAATTTAAGCTGTCGCCCCATCGTATTAAAAGCGGTGGCCAGTTCCCCGATTTCATCACGGGTTAAAATCGGCACCTTTTTGTCAAAACGCCCTTTTGCCACTTCAAAAGCCGCTTCCCGCATTTTATGCAATGGCCCGCCAATCCTTTTTGAAAGGAAGAAAGCAAAGCCGGTCGTTAAAATAATGGCAATGCCTGCACCGAGCAAAATGATTTTTGTCGTTTGCCGCGTCATTTCCTGAAGCACTTCCAATGACTGGTAAACAAATACCGCGCCCGGTTCTTCCCCCTTCACATGAAGCGGGACGGCCGTCACAATCACATGATGGTACTTATTGCGGGAAGACCCGCCAGAAGGGGTTAACTCTTTGCTCACTTTCTTCTTTTCGCTAAACACTTGGGACAGCTGCTTGTCCTTTAAAATCGACGCGTACGGGATCCCTTTGTATGATTTGGAACCGGACGGATAAAAGATATCATTTTTGCGGTAAACGATCATGACTTTCTCGTTTTGGTCCAGAACGCCGAGGGCAATTTCTTTCCCGATCTTTCCGCTTGGGTGCTCCTCCATAATCCTCGAGATTTTTTGCGCCGTATTAGACAAATCCTGCTCAATCTGATTGATATGGTATTCTTCAAAAAACTTGAGCAACAGTACCGTCAGGATGAGCAGAACGCAGGCAACCATCAGCAGAATGGTCATCCACAGTTTCCCGACAACCGTCCGCCAAATTCTCATTCCGGCGCAACCTCAAATTTATACCCGACGCCCCAGACGGTAACGATCATTTTAGCCGCGTTTTCGCTCACTTTATTCAATTTTTCCCGCAAGCGTTTGACATGCGTATCCACCGTACGGAGATCACCGAAAAATTCATAATGCCATACTTCTTTTAAAAGCTGTTCGCGGTCAAACACTTTATCCGGAGATTTGGCGAGAAAATAAAGCAGCTCATACTCTTTCGGGGTCAGATTGACTTCCTTTCCGTCCGCTGTGACGCGGTGAGCATCATTGTCGATGGTAATATGCGGAAAAACGACAATGTCTTTTGCTTTTGTATCCGCGTTTAAGAAACCCGTTTGCAACGACCGGCGGAGCAGGGCTTTCACCCGCAGTACCACTTCGCGCGGGCTGAAAGGTTTTACAATATAATCATCCGCGCCAACTTCAAATCCTTCCACCCTGTTGGCTTCTTCGCCTTTGGCCGTCAGCATGATCACGGGCGTCATTTTCTTTTCGTGCAATTCCTGGCACACTTCAATGCCGTCTTTGCCCGGCATCATAATATCGAGCAAAATGCAGCTGTAGTCTTTTTCAAGCGCCATTTTCAAAGCGGTATCGCCGTCTTCCGCTTCATCAATCATGTAATTTTCCCTTTCCAAATACATTCGTAACAGGCGCCGGATCCTTTCTTCATCATCAACCACTAAAATTTTTACATCCTCATCCATGGCTATTCCTCCTCAGTCAATATCAGCCGCCTGCCCGGGCAAGATACATCCGCCGGTAAAATCCTTGCGGGTCCATGCAAGCCCCCGCATTCCCGGGTGGGGCTCCCGGGGATGCGCAGGATTCAAAAGCTTACAAAATCAGGCATACGAATGCAGCCCGGCAATGACAAGATTTACTGCAATCAGGTTAAACAGAATAATGGCAAAGCCAATGACGGCCAGCCAGGCGGATTTTTCACCTTGCCAGCCTCTTGACATGCGCAAATGGAGAAAGGCGGCATAAAACAGCCACGTAACCAGTGCCCACACTTCTTTCGGGTCCCAGCTCCAAAATTTGCTCCAGGCAATTTGTGCCCAGATCATCGCAAAGATTAACGCGCCGAGTGTGAACACCGGAAATCCGATCAATACCGAGCGGTAGCCGATCTCATCCATTAAATCTAAATTTAGATTTTTGGTGAGCGGTTTTAACAGCGCGCCGATCCGCTTTCTGGCCGCCAACCGGACCAGCGCGTAAAGAATCATGCCGCTGAAAACAGACCAGAGGACCGTGTTCAGTTTGACGGCATTGATAAAGGCCGGCACGTAAAACCACGGCTTCATTCTCCCGGCTGTTAAAATTTCCCCGTCATGCGGCCCGATAACAGCCGGCATATGGTAGACGAGGGCATTTTCCCCCGTGTTTTTTGCCCCGTTGCGGTCAATCCAGCTGAAATCCACTTTGTAATGAAACAAGCCGAAAGCGGATTTTGCAACAATAAAACCGGCGATGCAGATTAAACAAAGCATAACAAATTCCAGCCAGAAAGTCTGCCGGTTTGATTTTTGCTGATCAGTGCTTTTCACAAGGTAAATCAGCCCGGCAGCAAAACTGACAGCAAGAATGGCCTCCCCGGCGGCCGCCGTTGTCACATGAATCTGCAGCCAGTAGCTCCTGAGAGACGGCACGAGCGGATTGATGTCTTTCGGGAACATGCTTGCATAGGCAATCAAAAGAAGTGCAACCGGCAAAGCAAACAGCCCGAGCACCGCACTCCTGTAAAGAAAATAAATGACCATAAAGGCTCCAACAAGCATCATACCAAAAAAAGTAGTGAATTCAAATAAATTACTTACAGGGGCATGCCCGGATGCGATCCACCTTGTAATAAAATAACCGGCCTGGCAAATAAACCCCGCAACCGTTGCGAAGATCGCAAAATTTCCCCACTTCGTTTTTTGCGGCCCAGTGCTTCCCTGTCCCTTTTTCGGTGTGCGGATCGCGCCGCCAAACAGTAAAGTGCCGATTAAATACAAAAGAAATGCGGCGAACAACAACCGGCTGCTCGTTTCGACCAGATTTTCCAATTTTCCCCCTCCTCATCCGATTGCTCCTGTCTGTTTAAGCCGTATGGGCCTGTTGCGGATTCTTCCGTTCTTTTCTGTCAACAAGCGCCGGCATGCCGGATGCGCTGAGCACCCATTCCAGCTCCCTTTTTAGCCCGTACCAGTTTTTATTTGTATGGGCTGCCAAAAGCACGGCGCCTTTCTCCCGCTTCAGCCAGAAACGGCGGTGATTCCAGTACGCGCCTTGAATAACCCCGATCATAAAGATCGCGCCCCCAACGGCCAGTACCCAGAGCGTCTCGTCTTTTCTTACGGCCAAAGCAGAAACATTCCGCGTTTCAAGCCCGGCAAAAGCCAGCTTGTAGTCATTTTTTCCGAGCGGTTCCACAGTCTGACGGATGGCAACAAAGCTTTTTTCCCCTTTCGGATGCTCCGGCGAAATTAAGCTAAAAAGAAAAGCAGGATTGTTTGGAATATACGAATCCGTTTGCGGCTCCCCGTTTTTGGCAAACCCTGTAAACGAAGGATAGTAGCCGAGCAGCTTGACTTTATAGCCTTTTCCGAGCGGGTACTCCGCCTTTGGATGGTACAGGTCAATTTTAAGTTTGCCGTATATTTTTTTATTCGACTTCTTCTCAAAAGCAAAAGACATCGCCTGGAATTCATCCAGCTTGTAATCCATTTGATACACGGCGTAATGTCCGAATTTCAAAGGTTTATTGACCTGGATGCGGTAGAATTTCACTTTTTTAAGCGGGGCGTCTTCCCCTAAAACGCGCTTTTTCCCCTGCTTGTAAAGCACGGCGTCCGTCTCGAAATTTTTCGCAACATTGCCGACCCTATTCAGTGCCGATTCAAAATTTTGATTGTCTTTTTTGCTGTAAACTTGCAGCTTGAATTGCTTGTTCAGGAGCACATACTGCCCGTTTGTGCCGGGGAGCACCGCTTTTTCTCCTTCCCTCACCCAGACCAGTTCATCGACATACATGCCGGGAACAAAGCGGAGCATAGAGCCGCAAAGAAAGATGATCAATCCGATATGGTTGACGTACGGCCCCCAGCGGGAAAACCGATTTTTCTCGGCAAATAAGTTCCCGCCTTCTTCGCGGATTTTATAATGTTTCGCTTCAAGCCGGTGTTTGACCTGTGTATAAGCGGCGTCATCGATGACCCCATCTTTTTTCACGTACAGGCGCTGCCGCTTCAGAAACCCTTCATGGCGCGCTGCTTTCTGGTTTAAGAGGGCGCGGCGCAGCGGGATAAAGCGGTCAAGGCTGCAAATGACGAGCGAAACGCCGATCAGGGCGATGAAAAGCAGATACCACCAGGAATTGTAAAGGTTATCAAATCCGAGCGTATACCAGAGCTTGCCGAACCAGCCGTACTGATTCTCGTAATACTCGGACGGGTCGACATTGGAAGGGATATAGTCGGCCTGGGGCAGCACAGTGCCGAGTGCTGACGCAATTAACGTCAGGACAATCAGCCAGACGCCGGTTTTTACGGACGAAAAAAAATTCCAGATTTTATCCACCGGCGTTTTTTTATACACTTGCGACCTGCGCGCGCTCCCTTCATACCGCATATCATGGAGAACTGCCGCCTCCGCTTCTGCTGTCAGCGCTTTCCCACACGACTCGCACAAAACGGTCCCGGGAGGATTCACATGTCCGCACTCACATTTTATATCCTTCATTGTCTCTCTCCTCGGTTATGGTTTGATCATATCCATCATGTCCTGAATGTCTTTTTTGGAGAGGTTTTGGTTTCCAATGATCACTTTTTTGACTTTCCCGTCCGGCCCGATCAAAAAGGTTGTCGGAAGGGGGTCGATGTGATACGCATGCTGAACATCGCCGTTTTTATCAATCAGCACCGGGAACGTTAGCCCATACTGTTTCACGAATTCGTCCACAAGAAAGCGCGTATTTTTTACGTGGACGGCAAGAATTTCCACGCCTTTTGGTTTATAGGATGAATAGAGTTCATTCATATAAGGCATTTCTTTCTTGCACGGCTCACACCATGTCCCCCAAAAATTCAAAAGGACACCTTTCCCTTTATAATCAGATAACCGGTACGTTTTCCCATTCAAATCTTTCAGGATAAAATCAGGGGCCTTATCCCCCGCTGCAAGCGCTCCCCGCGACTCCTTCGTCGCATTTGCATACAGTGTGTAACCGACAGCCAATATCAAAACAGCGAGAATCGCGGCGCGGAAAATGAGACGTTTCTGTTTCGTTTGTGACATTGCTCCTCCCCCTGTCCAAAAGTGTCACACAACTCTCATACATTATAACATTTTTCTGTCCTTTTTCGCTGTTTTTTGAAGTTTTTGTGAACAAAATAAGCCCCTTAACTTGCGCTTTTATTTACGGGAGGCGTCGCCGTTTTCGGCAAGGGATCTTAACGTCTTGACTTCGTGCGGGGTGAGCTCCCTTTTTTCGCCCGCGTTTAATCCTTTTAATGTCAGCATGCCGTATGCTTCGCGCCGCAGTTTTTCAACCGGGTAGCCGAGATGTTCGAACATGCGCCTCACTTGCCTGTTTCTGCCTTCATGGATCGTAAGCTGGACGATCGCTTTCTTTTTTCGTTTGTCCATGGACAACAGTTTTGCCCTGGCAGGCGCAGTCATGCCGTCCTTTAGCCGGATCCCTTTTTCCAGCTGCTTTAATTCCTGCCTGGATGGAATGCCGGAAAGCCTTGCAATATACGTTTTGTCGATTTCAAAACGCGGATGCATCAGAAGGTTTGCAAATTCACCGTCATTGGTGACTACTAAAAGGCCCGACGTGTCGTAGTCGAGCCGGCCGACCGGATAAACCCTTGCACCTGCATCGCGGAAATAATCGCTTACCGTTTTTCTCCCTTTGTCATCGCTGACAGCGGAAATCACCCCTCTTGGTTTATAAAAAAGGTAATATACTTTTTCTTCACGCTCAAGCGGAATACCTTCCACTTCAATTTTATCCGACTGGGACACTTTTGTCCCCAGCGTTCTGACTGTCTCCCCGTTCACTTTTACTTTCCCTTCCAGTATCAGCTGTTCCGCTTTTCTCCGGGATGTGACACCGGCCTGTGCGATCACTTTTTGCAAACGTTCCATCCGTTACACCTCAATCTGTTTTGCTTAAACTATCCTTTAAGCATTATGGCATAACGTAAATAAAATGCAAAGCCGGACGAGCGAAACAAGCACCCTGAAATGACGGAGAAACCGTTTTTTCTTTTACCGCGTCAGAATAACAACAGCACCATGAAAATCGCAATTATAATCCCGAACAGATCGGCGAGCAGCCCGACTTTTAAGGCGTCCCCCATTTTCCGGATGCCGACTGCCCCGAAATAAACGGTTACAACATAAAGGGTGGTGTCCGTGCTGCCCTGGATGACGGATGCCATTCTCCCGATGAGCGAGTCCGGCCCGTATGTTTTGATCAGATCCGCCATCAGGGCAAGAGCGGCATTGCCGGAAACCGGCCGGATCAAAGCAAGCGGCACGACTTCAGATGGGATACCGAGCAAATGCAGGGCCGGTTTTAAAAATCCGACAAAAAAATCGAGCGCCCCTGAGGCCCTGAAAATTGTGATCGAGACAAGCATGCCAACTAAAAAAGGAATGATGGAAAAGGCAATTTTAATGCCTTCTTTGCCGCCTTCCACAAATGTTTCGTAAGCCGGCACTTTTTTCCATGCGCTGTAAAGTAGGATAAATCCGACCATTGCCGGAATCAGCCAAATTGAAATCAGTGAGATCCATTTCAAAAACATCACTTCCTCCGTTTCGTCCGCCGGTGGTAAAAATAGCGGTCAATGCAAATGGCGGCAATGGTCGTTGCAAAAGTGGCGATGCAGGTCGGCGCCACAATCTCGGTCGGATGCGCGGAACCTGCATTCAGGCGGATAGCAATCACCGTTGCCGGAATAAGTGTGAGCCCGGATGTGTTTAAAGCAAGGAACGTGATCATTGAACGGCTTGCTTCCGGTTTCCTTCCGTTCAGTTCGTGCAGCTGCTCCATCGCTTTAATGCCGAGCGGAGTGGCGGCATTTCCGAGCCCAAACATATTGGCAATCATATTGGAGAGGATGTAGCCGAGTGCCGGATGGTTGTCCGGCACATCCGGAAACAATTTTTTTATCACCGGCCGGAACAGGCGGGAAAGTTTTGAAAGGAGGCCTGAAACTTCCGCAATCTTCATCATCCCGAGCCAGAAAACAAGAACGCTGATCAGGCCGATGCTGATCGAGACCGCATCGCGCGCGGATGTAAAAATCGCCTCGTTCACCGCCTGCATCTTGCCATTTACCGCCGCAAAAACGAGCCCGATCACGGCCATGCCGATCCAAATATAATTAACCATTGTTTTTCAGCCCCAATTGGATCCAAAATGTCTCTTTGAACTGTTCAAGCCATGTTTCTTTCTCTTTAACCGGCGTTTTCTGATAATAAATAGGCGTGCTCGCGATCACCTTTTCGTTTAAATAAACAATCGCCCTTCCGACGGTCTCCGGCACTTTTTCCGGGTCTTTCCACGAATTTTCAGGCTTTTTGATCCGGTATTTGACTTTTACGGCGTCTTCTTCTCCGGCTTTAAGCGGGTAGGTGATATCCCGTTTCACATAAACATGCTGTTTCAAATATTTCGTGCGGACGGCGGCAACCGGCCCCTCTTCCACAATCCGTTTCCTGTCATACTGGCTGAAGCCGTACTCATACATCGCAATATGGTCATCCCAGTCATCCGAATCGTTCAGTGTAACGGCGATGAGATTTTCGCCGCCTTTTGCCGCCGTTGTCACAAGTGTCCGTCTGGCCGCTTTCGTATAACCGGTTTTCCCGCCCGTACAGTACCGGTACTTTTCAGTCAGCAGCCGGTTTTTGTTCCGCCAGCCTTTGTAAAATTTCGTGCCGGTAATTTTCCGGAACTCTTTATTTTGCATCGCGTATTTCATTAACAGCGCCATATCGTAAGCGGTCGAATAATGGCGGCCACCCGGGTCTTCAAGGCCGTTCGGGTTGGCAAAATGGGTGTCATGCATGCCGATCTCCTTCGCTTTTTCGTTCATCATAAAAACAAAGCCTTCTATGCTGCCCCCGACATTTTCGGCAATGACATTGGCGGCGTCATTTCCCGACCGGAGCATGAGCCCGTAAACAAGATCCTTCATTTTCCATTTGTCTCCCGGTTTCAAATACAATGATGACCCCTCGGTACGTACGGCGCGGTTCGAAACGACAGCCTCCTTGTCCATTTTTCCCGATTCAATGGCCACTAGCGCCGTCATAATTTTCGTAATCGAGGCAATGCTTCTCGGTTCATATGCATCTTTTTCGTACAAAATCCGCCCTGTATCCTGGTCCATTAATATCGCGCTTTTTGCCTGCACAGACGGCGTATCAGCAGCAGCCGCTCCGGGCGGAAGGGCCGAAAAAACAAGCACTGCAAGCGCCGCATATAGGAAGTACCGTTTCATAAAGAAGCTCCTTTTTTCAGCTTTTCCAAACCGTGTTTTGTACAAGTTTATGCACGGAACAGGAAGAAATAACCGGAATATGTGTGAGACGAAAAAAGCCTGCACCAATTTGGGCAAGCTTTCTTCACGGCGAAAATCCGTTTTCGCCTTTTTCTTCATGGAATTTTTCAAAAAACAGATCTGCTTCTTCCTGCGAAAATTCGTCTTCCGGCTGTTCGGGAAACGGCGGCAGTTCTTTTAAACTTTTCAGCCCGAAATGGTCAAGAAATTCTTTGGTCGTACCGTAAAGGATTGCCCGCCCGGCGCCTTCCTGCCTGCCGACTTCCTGGATGAGCCCTTTTGCCATCAGCGTCTGCAGCGGCCTTTCTGTTTTCACACCGCGGATTTCTTCGATTTCAATTCTTGTAATCGGCTGTTTATAGGAGATGATCGCCAGTGTTTCAAGTGCCGCCTGCGATAATGTATTCGTATTCGGGGATTCGACCAGTTTTTTTAAATACGGCGCATGCTCTTTTTTGGTTGCCAACTGGTACGTGCCGGCCAGTTCAATGAGCGTAATGCCGCGATCCGGGTCGTTTTCATATTGTTCTTTTAAACGCTTTAAAATTTCAACTGCTTCAAACTCTTCAATTTCCATTACATGGGAAATTTGCTTCAGGGAAAGCCCCTCGTCCCCTGCAACAAACAACAGGCTTTCGAGGATGCCTTTCCAATGGACGATTTCCATATCAATCCCCCTCTTTCCTTACAACGGTAATGTCACCGAAATTTTCTTCCTGTACCGCCATAATTTGATGGCGCTTAATCAGTTCCAGGACAGCCAAAAAAGTTACGACAATTTGTTCTTTATCGTGAAAAGAGAATAAGTCGTAAAATTGGACGCTTCCCGGCGCCGTTTCCAGCTGTTTTAAAATTTCATCCATTCTTTCTTCGATCGAGATTTCCTGCCGTGTGATTTTGGTAAACAGCGGTTTTTGCAATTTTTTTCTGCGCAAAAGTTTATTTAACGCGCCGATCATATCATAGATCGTCACATTGGCGCCGATTTTTCTTCCATCTGCGTCCGACGCATACGCCGACAAATCGCTCGGCGGCTTGGTGAAGATTTCGCTGCGGCCGGCTTCAAGGCGTTTGAACGTGCTGGCTGCTTCCTTGTATTTTTTGTATTCGAGGAGGCGCTCGACAAGTTGTTCGCGCGGGTCTTCTTCCACCGTATAATCTTCATCCGGTTCATCTGGCTCCTGTTTTGGCAAAAGCATTTTGCTTTTGATCGCCAAAAGCGTGGCCGCCATCACAAGATATTCGCTTGCGACGTCCAGTTCAAGCTCTTTCATTGTATGGATGTAGTCCAAATACTGCTCGGTAATTTCAGCAACCGGAATATCGTAAATGTCGATTTCAAGCTGGTGGATCAGATGCAAAAGCAGATCGAGCGGTCCTTCAAACGCGCCGATTTTCACCTTATATTCCATAAAATTGTACACCGTTCCTTTTTCAAAGCGTCAAAATAAGTATAGCCTGAAACGTATGTATCTCCAATCAAAAGCGCGCAGATGGGCAGGAGTCCATACACGTTCCGGCGCGCCTACATAGTATACCATGTAATGACTGTTGAGGGAGGGGTTATCATGGCTGACGGTTTTGGCTGGGGCAGCGGATTTGCGTTAATTGTCGTGCTTTTTATTTTGTTGATCATTGTCGGCAGTGCGTATATCTGGTAACCGTAAAAAGGGCCTCCGGCATCATGCCGGCAGGTCCTTTTTGCCGTATCCGAAATAAAAGAAGACCCGGTCAGGACAGGTCTTCTTTTTCAGCACACTTATGGAAGAAGTCAACAATGTATTTATTCGGAACCACTTCTTTTCCTTCATACATTTGTTTTAAAGCCTTGACCATGCTTTTCCCGATTCCTTGGTCGCGATAAGACGGATTGACGGAAATATGCTGGATTTCCACTTTGTCCCCATCCAGTACAACCCCGATCAGGCCAACAATGTCATCATCCTCTTTCCATAAAAAAAGCTGCCACTTGTCTTCTGTTTCGTACAATTGCTTTGTTTGCTGCAGCTTTTTCAAATCTTTTTCATCTGGCATAAAGGACAACAGGCCCATTGCAATCTTATCGAAAGATTTTTTATACCGAATTAACATACTGAATCCCTCGTAATCATCCAATTTAATTCAAACGCTTTACTTATTAGTATATTCCTATTTCAGAGAAAGTAAACAAGGCACGTACAATATTTTCCAAAAGCAAGTCCGGAAAACAAGTGCCATCCGCTTTTCCGCCCCGGATTTGTCAAGAAAGCGGCACGCGCAGACGGAGATCATTGCGGATCAGGTCTTCGTACGTCTCCCGCTTTACGACAAGCTCATCTTTGCCGTTTTCGACAAACACAACCGGCGGGCGTGGGATCCGGTTATAGTTATTTGCCATCGAATAACCGTAAGCGCCAGTGCAAAATACGGCCAAAAGGTCATCGCTGCCTGTCTTCGGCAGCGGCAGATCCCAAATCAGCATATCCCCCGACTCGCAGCATTTCCCGGCAACGGATACGGTCTCTTCGCACTTATCAAGCGGACGGTTGGCCAGCACTGCTTCATATTTTGCGTCATAAAGTGCCGGGCGGATATTGTCGCTCATCCCCCCGTCAACCGCAATATATTTTCTGACATGCGGCACTTCCTTGCGGGACCCGACCGAATAAAGCGTCGTCCCGGCTTCGCCGACAAGCGAGCGGCCCGGTTCGATCCAGATCTCGGGAACCGGCAGGCGGCGGGAACCGGCCTGTTTCTTCACTTCTTTGACGATTTCTTCTACATAATAAGCAGGCGGAAGCGGATGGTCTTCTTCCGTATAGCGGATGCCGAAACCACCGCCAAGGTTAAGCACTTCCGGAAAATAACCGTACCTGGCATGCCACTCGTCCAGTTTATCCATAATTTTCTGCACAGCCAGGACAAAGCCGGCTGTTTCAAAAATTTGCGATCCGATATGGCAATGCACCCCGAGCAATTTTATCCAGCCGGATGAAAGCACCTGCTTCAGCGCCGCCTCCGCCTGCCCGTTTTGCAAGTCAAAACCGAATTTTGAATCTTCCTGGCCCGTTAAAATATAATCATGCGTATGGGCTTCAATGCCCGGTGTGACCCTTAAGAGCGCGGAAACTTTGCGGCCTTTTTCAGCGCACAAGTTTTCCAGCATGTCAAGCTCGTAAAAATTATCGGCAACGATGCAGCCGATTCCGGCATCAAGCGCCATTTCCAATTCTTCCCGGCTTTTATTGTTGCCGTGGAAATGAATGTGTTCAACAGGAAACCCGGCAGCAAGGGCAGTATACAGTTCCCCGCCTGAAACAACATCCAAAGACAGCCCCTCTTCATCTGCAAGCTGGATCATGGCAATGGCGGAAAAAGCCTTGCTGGCATAAGCAACCTGGGATTTGACGCCGAGTTTCCGGAATGTTTCCTTGAACGCTCTGGCCCTTTGCCGTATTAAAGCAACGTCATATACATAAAGAGGCGTTCCGTAACGGGCAGCGAGGCTTACCGTGTCAACACCGCCGATTTCGAGATGCCCCTTTCCATTTACCTTTACCGACCCGTTATGCTTCATGTTTTCAACCCCACCTAATATTCCGCCAATCGGGAGAGAAGCCTTCCCGGCATAAACCGGGGTAGGCTTCCCTCCCTTTCCTAGAGCTTTTGCGTTAATTTTCTACTAACTTTAACATAAAAACAGGCTTTCTGCAATAGTTTCAAGCTTCAGGCGGCTGGCGGAAGCGATCGACCGGGTGGACAATGCTCGGGCGGTACTTGGAGCCCGGAACCGGCCTTCTGAACAGGATTTGGAAAAATGCCTGCGGGTTAAACGGGATAAACGGCCAGAAATACGGCGTGTTCAACGGCCGGATGGACACGAGGAACAGCAGAAAAACGGTGCTGCCGATCACAAAGCCTTTGACTTTAAAAATTGCTACGATAATCAGTAAAATCATTCTCACAAGTTTATTCGCCACGCTCAGCTCATAACTTGGTGTGACAAAAGTGCCAATCGCCGCGGCGGATACATACAAAATGACTTCCGAAACAAACAGCCCGGCTTCAACCGCAATCTGCCCGACCAAAACGGCCGCAATCAAGCCCATGGCGGTGGCGAGCGGCGTCGGCGTATGGATGGCGGCAACCCGCATAAACTCAATGCCTAAATCGGCGATAAGAAGCTGAAGGACAAGCGGGACATGCGACTGCTTATTCGGCCCAATGTAATCCAGTTGCTCCGGCAAAAGCGACGGTTCCACCGCCACTAAATACCAAAGCGGCAGGAGAAAAAGAGAAACGGCAATCCCGAAAAACCGCACCCAGCGGATAAACGTGCCGACAGCTGCAGCCTGGCGGTATTCTTCGGCGTGCTGCATATGGTGAAAAACCGTTGTCGGCATAATCATCACGCTTGGTGAAGTGTCCACCAATACAAGCACATGCCCCTCCAGCAAATGGGTGGCCGCGACGTCCGCCCGTTCCGTATAGCGGATCAGCGGGAAAGGATTATAATTTTGTTTCAAAATAAATTCTTCTACCGTTTTATCTGCCATCGTAATTCCGTCAATATCAATCGCCTTCAGTTCTTTTCTGACCGTTTCGATGACTTCGGGATCTGCCACGCCTTCAATATAAGCAATCGATACATCCGTTTTCGAGCGTTCGCCAACTTTCATCATTTCAAAGCGCAGCCGCTCATCGCGGATCCGCCGCCGCGTCAAGGCCGTATTGATAACAATATTTTCAACATAACCGTCACGCGCCCCACGGACGACTTTTTCCGTATCCGGTTCCATCGGCGTCCTTCCCGGATAACTGCGAACATCGATAATAAATGCTTCTTGTTTTCCTTCGACATAAATGGCGATCAGCCCGGACAGCACTTCATCGACCATTTCATCATAGGTTTTGACTTTTTCGACCTGCATATGGACGATGTAATTTTCAACAAGCTCATGCACTTTCCCGGAAGAAAATTTGCCGTTATTTAATCTCAGCAGTTCTCTCATAATTTGGATAATCGAAATCGTTTCCGTGAGCCCGTTGACATAGTACAGCTGGATTTCTGTATCAAGGACCTGGATTTTTCTGACACCAATATCATAACTGATGCCAAGTCCGACTTTATTTTTAAAAAATGCTTCCACTTCTGCCGGATTGGATGAAATCAGCCTTTTCCTGCCTGTTTCAGCCATGCTTGAACCCGCTCCTTTCCAAGATCAGTCGTACCGCTTTTTCTGTGATCGGGGCGCCGATATGATAATCGTCTTTTTTCGACATTTTGCCGACATCCCCGATGCCGACAATAATGGGCACGTCCAGCCGGTCAAGACTGTAAACCGTGTCCCCGTTGATTTTTTTCAAATCCATTTCCGGAATGCCGAATTTGTCCACCCCGTACGGCGTGATTTCACCGGTATTGTCAATGCACACATCCACCCTTGACCATTCGGCCTGATGGGTTTTCGATGCGACCGCAATCACGCCGAGCACTTCGATGCGCGGATGCCCGGCCACAAAAGTGAGCGCCTCTTCGCCGGGTCCCGGGCCGATCACCCCTGAATCATCGAACATGGCAAAAACAGGGTCTCCGGCCGCCTTGAGGATCAGGTCCGCGATCTGCTCCCCACAAAGCCGGGTTGGATTTCCGTATGATTGTGAAATACAGCGCCCGCCCATTTTTTTCGCGACGCATTCGATTGCTTTTTTCGCATACTCATCCCCGTCCGTGACAAGGATCACCCGCCGTTTTTCCCCCATGCCGGTTGTTCCTTTCTTAATGATTTACATAATAAAGCCATTGAAATAAAGCGCCAGCCACCTTCCCGAGCACGATCGCCATCAATGCGCCGGCAAGACGCCCGTCCATTCCAATTCTTTTGGAAAAAATTGGGATGACATTGACCACTTCTGTGAGCGCCGCAGCAAGCATGCCGACAAACAGGCCGCAAAACAACCCGACAGGCGCCGCAACGATTGCTGAAAGCCGGCCGCCTGCGTCACCAAGCCCCCACCATGTCCCGGACAGCACCCCGAATACAACTGCCCATTCGTATGATTGGATGAACCGTTCTGTCCTGGACAGCTGGACAAGCCGCGGCACAATGCCAAGCACCGTTAAAAAAGCCACATACCCGCAGCCGACCACAAGCCCGCCGCCGAGCCCGCAAAACACGGTGAAGATTTGCTTAAGGATGGTCAAAATGTTTCATGTTCTCCTTATTCTCATTCAACAGGATATAATGGTCGATGTCCTGCTGATAGTTGAAAATTTCAACTTCAAGCGGGCTCGGTTCTTCATTAAATTTCTTTTTAAATGCATGGTTAAAAAAAATTACCATACCCGCCCCGAGGCCGAGCGAATAGGGAATTTGAAACATAAGCGGCGTATTGTCGCGGATGCCTGTAATCAGATAATAAATTTTTTCCTGGGCAGCCCGCATGCCGACATCTTCGTGAAAATTGATAATCCCAAGCGCAGAGCCTAAAAAAAGCAAAATCCAAATCAATATAAAAAACAAAAGCGGCAGGTACCTCTTTTTTGCGGCTACTTCCACAATCGTTGCCGCCGGACCGACCGGAGACACGGCAGCGTCCGGAATCTTTTTCTTGATACAGGAAATAATTTTCATCATATCAATGACAACGGTGTTCCCGTCGGCCTTGGAAATGGTTTGGACGGGGGTGTCCAAAAGGGTTTCCTGTATACCGGACGGCGCGTGAATCTGGGCAATATGGGATAATCTTACAGTAAAGCCCGGATTGACGCGAATACGGTGGCGGAGCCGCAAATAAATCGTTTCATCCACTGCCTTCACCCCCTGCTTTCATACGTTGTGTTTGTAGTATGTGATATTGGAAGATTTTCATGCACCAGTTTCATGCTGTATGTATCGTATGATCAGGCGATTCGCCGGACTTTTGCACGCTTCCTGTACTTTTTTCCATTGCCGGATGATTTTCGGCTTCTGTTGGACGCCACATCCGGGAATAAAAAAGCAAAAAAGCGCACGTTTACAACTCCATGCGCTCTTTCATTACTTCAAGTATTTTCTTTTCAAGCCGTGAAACCTGCACTTGCGAAATGCCAAGCCGTTCGGCCACTTCGGACTGTGTCTGGTCTTTGTAATAGCGGAGGTACACAATCAGCCTTTCGCGCTCCTCAAGCCCTCTGATCGCTTCCTGGAGGGCAATCTGGTCAAACCACTTTTGGTCGTTCTGGTCTGAAATCTGGTCGAGAAGCGTGATCGGGTCGCCATCGTTTTCATATACCGTCTCATGGATCGATGACGGGGCTTTGCCTGCCTCCTGCGCCATGACGACTTCCTCGACCGGCATCCCGAGTTCTGATGCGATTTCGTGCACGGTCGGCGATCTCCCCAGCTTTTTCGTTAACTCATCGCGGGTTTTGCGGATCCGGTTGCCCGTTTCTTTCAAAGAACGGCTTACTTTCACCGTCCCGTCGTCGCGCAAAAACCGCTGGATTTCCCCGATGATCATGGGGACTGCATAGGTGGAAAATTTGACGTCATATGAAAGATCAAATTTATCGACCGATTTTAACAGCCCGATACAGCCGATTTGAAATAAGTCATCCGGTTCATATCCGCGATTCAAAAAGCGCTGGACAACCGACCAGACAAGGCGCATATTTTTTTCAACAATCAGGTCGCGTGCCCCCTGGTCCCCTTCCTGGCTGCGCCTGATCAGGTTTTTCACTTCCTCATCTTTTAACCGGGTTTTCTTTTCTGCCTTTTTCAGTTCTGCATCCATCGGCACGACTCCTTAATTGCATAAGGCGTTTTTCAAGGCCAAATGCTTTTTTAGACGAATGATGGTGCCTGATTCTGGCTGCGACTTGATTTCTACATCGTCCATAAAGTTTTCCATGATCGTAAAGCCCATTCCGGATCTTTCCAGGTCAGGCTTTGTTGTAAATAGCGGCTGCCTGGCTTCTTCAATATCCGCTATGCCTTTTCCTTCATCGCGGACGGTAATTTCAACCGTGCCGTCGTCACAAATGGCAGCCGATACATAAACCATTCCGTCCGGGTTCTCTTCATATCCGTGAATAATCGCGTTTGTTACCGCTTCGGATACGACCGTTTTGATTTCGGTCAATTCATCAAGTGTCGGGTCAAGCTGGGCAACAAAAGCGGCAACCGCCACGCGGGCAAAAGATTCATTCCGGCTGAGCGCGGAAAACTGCAATTGCATTTTATTTTTCATTCAGGCAACCCCCAATCTGTGCAGCGCGTATTGTTCCGATTCATCAAGGCGGATGATTTTAAAGAGGCCGGACAGTTCAAACAACCTTTTTACGGCCGGAGAAATGGCGCAGACGATCATTTCCCCGTTTTTCTGCTTGATCTGTTTGTATCTTCCCAATATCACACCTAAACCGGAGCTATCCATAAAGGAAAGCTGCTCCAGATTTAATACAAGATGGCGGATGCCGTTTTCTTCAATTGCTTTTGTCACACTTGCACGCAAACTTTCAGCCGTATGATGGTCCAATTCCCCCTGCAACCGGATGCACAGGACATCTTTTTTCACTTCCAGGTCAATTGCCAGACTCACAATTAAAGCCTCCTTCGCTGTTAATAGTGAGTCATTTCGACCTTGCTTCCCGTTTTTCCTTCCGGGAGACAAAAGAAGCTTTAAAAAAACAGAAACCAAGCGGAT
This sequence comes from Weizmannia agrestimuris, assembly GCF_943193165.1. NCBI lineage: Bacteria > Bacillati > Bacillota > Bacilli > Caryophanales > Bacillaceae > Heyndrickxia > Weizmannia agrestimuris. Next base: position 82,742 of record NZ_CALPDC010000002.1, on the reverse strand, counting down.
TCGACATCAATCTTTCTGGACAAACATGCCCGCTGCACGTTTAAACAGCTGCCACCAGCCTGCACGTTTCACCGTTTTGTCGGCAACAAGCGTTGTTTTTGAAAGCACCTTTCCGTCTTGGCTGATAGTCAGTGTTCCAATTTCATCGCCTTTTTGGACAGGGGCCTGCACATTTTTTTTGAGCTTCACGGTTTTTTTCAAATTTGACAATTTGACACCTTTTTTCGTCAGCACCGATACCGGTTCGCTCGTCACCGCCCGGACATGCCGCATGCTCCCTTTTGACACTTTGACCTGGTCAAGCGCCGCGCCTTTTTTGTACAGCGGGTGGGAGGTATACTGGCTGAACGCATAGTCAAGCATTTTTGAAACCTGGGCGTTCCGCACTTTTGTTGATGGCGCCCCGAAAACGACGGCGATCACACGCATGCCGTTTTTCTTTGCCGTTGCGGTCAGGCAGAATTTTGCTTCATTTGTAAAGCCGGTTTTCAGGCCGTCAACGCCCGGATAATGGCGGACCAGTTTATTGGTATTGACGAGCCAGAACTTTTTATCGGAGCCTTCCCTTAAGTAATCTTCATATTTGCCGGTGAAATGTGTAATGCCGTGATGTTTCAGCAATTGCTTCGCCATGACGGCCATGTCATAAGCTGAACTGTAGTGACCTTTGACAGGGAGCCCGGTCACATTTTCAAAATGGGTGTTTTTCAAACCAAGCGCTTTTGCCCGTTCATTCATTTTGTCGACAAAAGCTTCTTCGCTTCCGCCAATTCTTTCCGCCATCGCAACGGCCGCGTCATTTGCCGAACCGATCGCAATCCCTTTCAGCATTTGTTCAACCGTCATTTCTTCGCCGGGCTCGAGAAAAATTTGCGATCCGCCCATGGATGCCGCATACTCGCTCGTCCGTACTTTTTCATCCATTTTGATTTCGCCTTTGTCGAGCGCTTCCATAATTAAAAGCATGGTCATGATTTTCGTCATGGAAGCAGGCGGCAATTCTTCATGGCTGTTCTTGCTGTACAGCACTTCGCCCGTGGCCTGTTCAATTAAAATGGCGGATTTCGCTTCCGGCGCCAGTTCATTTTTCTTTTCAGCTGCGAACGCTTCAGGCACAAGGACGCCGGCTGCAAGCATGAAGCAGGTAACCAAACCAATGATTTTCTTCATGATGACCCTCCAACTTGTAAAATCATAAAACGTGAAAACAAAACCTCCGTACACGCTGGGAGATATGCATAAAATCATTTTTTCCAGTTGCGCCATTTTTATACTGGATAAATTCCCTTTCTTCTAATCCGCGGGATGCCGGCTGCCGGACAAATAAAAAACGCACGGTTTTTACGCCGTGCGCCTTAAAGATCTGTTTTTAATTTGCCCCTGTGTTCGCGAAAAACGGGTCCCCGCCAAACCCGCCGCGCCCGAAAAAAAATGCGGCCGGGTTTAAGCCCTTGGATGGAATTTCGCATAAACATCCTTTAACCTCGTTTTGGAAACATGGGTGTAAATTTGCGTTGTGGAAATGTCGGCATGGCCGAGCATTTCCTGAACCGCCCGCAAGTCTGCCCCGTTTTCAATCAGATGAGTGGCAAATGAATGCCTCAGTGTGTGCGGGGTAATGTCTTTCTCAATATTGGCTTTTTTCGCAAGCGCCTTTAATATTTTCCAAAAGCCTTGCCGTGAGAGACGGGCACCGTGATGGTTCAAAAACAGGGCATCCGTTCTATTCGTTTTTGAAACCAGTTTGGGCCGTCCTTCTTTTAAATACCGGTCAAGCGCAGCCGACGCCGTGCGGCCGATCGGGATAATCCTTTCCTTGTCCCCTTTTCCGATACATTTAATAAATCCCATTGATAAATGCAGATCGTCAAGATTAAGGCCGGTCATCTCACTGACGCGCATGCCGGTCGCATACAACAGTTCAAGCATCGCACCATCCCGCATATGAAGAGGGGTATCCCCTTTTGGCGCAGCAAGGAGCGCTTCCACTTCCTGAACGCTCAGCACTTTCGGAAGCGTCCGCTCAGGCTTCGGGGTTTCAATATGGACAGTCGGATCCTGGCCCGCAAATTTTTCCCGCAACAAAAACTGATGAAAAGACCGGATGGAGGCGACATGCCTGGCAATCGTCTTCGAGGACTTTCCCTGCTGTTTTAAAAAGTTCAGAAAGTGGAGGATGTGAAACCGCGTCACTTCATTCCAGGATGTAACAAGCTCCACTTTTTGCAGGTAGCGGAGATAACTGTGCAGATCGCGTTTATAGGACGCGATCGTATTTTCAGCAAGCCCTTTTTCAACGATCATAAAATGCATGAAATCTTTGATTTGATCTTCCATTCCAATTACTCCCCATCCATATAAAAGAGCAGCAGCCGTTCTGCCCAGGCAGGCTTATGGTCCCCGGCACTCACCTTTACAGCCGCGCCTTTTGGTTTTTCATAACGGTGGTAGCTTTCATATTCCTGATTCACCCAAAGCAGGGCAAAGTAGAACAACAATGTGCAGCATAAAAATAAAATGAAGACTTTAAGCGCATGAAGCAAAAGTTTCAGCCACGGCATATCCCGCCCGCCTTTCTGTATCGCTTTACATACAAGCTATGACAGACTTCCGCCGTTTTATACATCCTTTTATGTAAAAATTCAACCGGCTGAAAATGCGGTGTTATAACAAAAACCTTTTCGTCTTGCGAAAAGGCCGGTTATTTTTCGTTTTTTCCGTTTTCGTTTCCCTTTTCTTTTTGCTGGCACCGGTAACAAATCCCGTGAAATGTCAGGCGATGGTCTTTGATAATAAAATTCCAGCGGCTTTCCACAACTTTTTCGACATTTTCCAGTAAATCTTCCTGAATTTCGTCCACCGCGCCGCATTCAATGCAGACAAGATGATGGTGAAAATGTGCGGCGCCTTCCTGCCTCAAATCATAACGGTACACCCCGTCGCCGAAATTGATTTTGTCCACCACTTTCAGTTCGGACAGCAGTTCCAGCGTGCGATAAACGGTGGCCAGACCGATTTCAGGGGATTTTTCTTTCACAAGGAGGTATACATCTTCCGCACTTAAATGGTCTGTTTCATGTTCCAGCAAAACGCGCACGGTTGCTTCCCGTTGCGGCGTCAGTTTGTAGCTGGCCGAATGCAATTGCTTCTTAATTCTATCAATACGAGCTTCTTCCATGATTCCTCCCCCTTGCCGCTGTCTCTGATATTATAGCAGATTAAGGGGAATAGTCAAAATGAAATGATTATAAACAGTTAAAAACAACATTTATTATTTAAGAATGATTTTAATGGATCATCTTCATCACGGCCTGCATCAGCTGCGGAGAAAGATAAGCCTCGATGCAGGCGGCCGCGAGAGATGCGATGAAAACAGCGAGAAGCGCCGTGCAATACCTTAAAAACAATTGAAAAAAAGCAAAGTGGGCAGCCTGTTTCATAAAAATTTTCCGGATCAGGTTCAAGGAAAACATGACAGCCATCACCGAGGTGAAAATAAACAAAGGAATGATCAGCAAATTTTGCGGAAGAACGGTTACAAACGAAAGCAAAAAACCGCCCCATTTCATCTGGTTGACAAGAAAACCGATCGAAAACCCGACGACAAGCCCCTTTAAAAATAAGAGAACAAGAATGAGCGGCAGGCCGATGATCGAAATACCGAGCAGCCAGATGAGGCCGAGAAATTTCAAATTGTGCAGGAAACTTGAACGGAACAGGTCCTCAGGCGCGGCGAGTTTGCCGGTTGAGACTTGTCCGAAAAATTGCTTTAAGTAAAAAAACAAGTCTTCTTTCTGTGCGATCGACAGGCTGTTGACGATGACGGCGCCAAAAATGACGCCCATCAGGAACAACGCGATGACAAATGCATAAATAGAGGAGTTTTCCCGGATATGGCGGCTGACAGGATTTTGCAGGGCAACTTGCTTCATGAGCGGTGTCCCCTCCTTCAAAAGATTGGCACTTGCTATTAATCTATGAAAGGACATAGCCGTTTATGAAAAAAGTCCAAAACCGGAGCGAAACTATTCCGGCTTTGGACTTTTTACCTTGCCATATTTTCCGCCCCCGCCGGCCTCAAACGCCAATTTCCCGGACCGCTGTTTCAAGATCAGTTCCGAAAGCGGCGGTTTTACAACGCTTTTCAAGGCGGATTCGGGCACCCGGTGCAAAATATTCATCTCCGTCCCGAAATGGGCCAGCAGCTTGCCCATCGTTTTCGGTCCGAGCCCCGGCAAAAAATCAAGCGGCACCTGGTGGATGTAGGGTGGCCGGGCAGGATGCGTTTTTGCGTCTGTCAGCTCTTCTATTCTTTCCGAGACACCTTTTGTTTTCAGGCGCGACCCGCAATGCGGGCATGGGCCGTTTGAAACAGGGTTCCGGCATTTGGCGCAAGTCGTTGTATAATATTTCCCAAGTTTCGGGTTTAAGCCGTAATTGGCGGCAATCCGGTTTTCCCCTTCGCCGCGCAAAGCTTTTAACAGCCCTGTAAACCCCGGCGATTCCAGCATCAATTTTTGGTACTCCCTTGCCATTTTGCCGAGGGAATGGGCGTCTGAATTGGTCACGAACGGATAGCGGTGCAACTCGCTAATTTGATCGGCCATGCCGGTATCAGAACTTAATCCCAATTCCACAGCATCTATCAGATCCGGGTCCAGCACTTCTGTTAGCGACCGTTCCACACCTTTTCCATAAAGGCTCTTAAAGGGGGTAAATACATGGGCGGGAATAAACATCCCGGAGAGTTCTTTCGTTTTTTCCTGCACTTTCCGGGCCTCTGCGCGGACCCGCTGTGTGCTTAAATGCGGATTGGACACGCGCCCGCCATACCATGCGGAAAACTTGCCGAGTGTGTCCATATCCGGAAAATAGCTGAGCAGATGGACCGGCCCACGGCAGTTTTCATCATACACTTCCATTTCAATCCCGGGAATCAGCGTGACTTCCCCCTGGTAGAGGAGGCCGCCTTCATCAAGCTGCACCAGTTCACCGGCTGCAAGAAGCGCCTTCATCTCTTCCCTGACTTCCGGGACATGGCAGTCGATCACCCCGACGAGATCGAGCCCTTTCGGCTGTTTGGCCGCCTTTAATATATTTTCAAGCGTCAGGCTTTTTGCCCCCGTAATTTTGACGGGCCGCCCCGTTTTTGTGCGCCCGATGTGGATGTGCAAATCTGCAAAGTACGGATTGACACTCATTTTCGCGCCTCTTCAAGCATCCAGTGCTGGAGGGCAACCAATGTTTTGGCGTCGCATATTTTCCCCGACCGGATCATTTCCCTGACTTCATCCATGCCCAGTTCCAAAATATCGACAAATTCATCATCATCGCCCGCTTTTGGATTGGAAAGTTTTTCAAGGCCGGTTCCGGCATAAAGATGGATATATTCATCCGCAAAGCCCGGTGAAGTATAAAAAGCGGTTACCGGTTCTAATTTCGCGCAGGCATAACCGGTTTCTTCCTCCAGTTCGCGTTTTGCCGCTTCAAGCGGGTCTTCCCCCGGCTCGAGCTTCCCCGCCGGAATTTCAATGAGCGCGCGTTCAGCCGCTTTCCGGTATTGTTCCACCATCACCACTTTATGCTCATTTGTGACCGCAAGCACACAGACGGCGCCGGGGTGCTTAATAATCTCACGTTTCGACGTTTTTCCGTCCGGCAGTTCAACTTCCAAGACTTGCACGTGCAAAATTTTGCCGTTGAAAATTTCTTCCGTCTTCAATGTTTTCTCTTCGTATTTATGCATGTTACCCGGCTCCTTTTGTTCTTCATCTAAAACTGACGCATATATTTTACCATAAAAAACAGACCGTTCCGGGAGGGAAAGCTTGATGATCATCATCGTCCATCCGAAAGGCATCCTTATGAAAGGAAAAGCATGGGAAATTCGCGACCGGCTGAAAACATACCGCAAACAATATAAAACGGTCGCCGAATGGGTTGCAAAAACAGCTTCTTCATAAAGGTTCTGTCCTCATATTTGTATTTTTCCCCGCCCCTTCTATACAATAAAAAAAAGGAGGCAGGAAAACATGGAAAAAAACCGGTTGGGAAATTCAGATTTATATGTTTCAAAGCTCGGGCTCGGCTGCATGTCGCTCGGTACGGATCCGAAAAAAGCACGGGTCGTCATTGAAGCCGCACTTGAAGCAGGCATTAACTATTTTGACACGGCCGATCTTTATGACCACGGAGTGAATGAAAAACTGGTCGGCGAAGCGCTCAAACATGTGCGCGGCGAAGTGATCATTGCCACAAAAGCCGGAAACCGCTGGAATGAAGACGGCAAAACGTGGCGCTGGGATGCTTCCAAAGCTTACATAAAAGAAGCGGCAAAACAAAGCCTGAAACGACTCGGCACGGACTATATCGATTTGTACCAGCTGCACGGCGGCACGATCGAAGACCCGATAGACGAAACGATCGAAGCGTTTGAGGAATTAAAGGCAGAAGGCATCATCCGCGCTTACGGCATTTCTTCCATCCGCCCGAACGTGATCCGCGAATATGTGAAAAAGTCATCCATTGCAAGCGTCATGATGCAGTACAGCCTGCTTGACCGGCGGCCGGAAGAGACCATCACGACGCTTTTAGGCGAAAACGGCATCAGCATTGTCGCAAGAGGCCCGGTCGCAAAAGGGATTTTAAGCGGGCTGCCGGAAAAGATTCCAGCAGACGGTTATCTTGATACCGGTTATGAAGAAATTGTCGCCCTTCTTGAGAAAATCAAAAATACGCTTTTAACCGGCGGGCGGACGATGCTTGAACTTGCACTTCAATATGATCTCGCCTGCCCTCCAGTTGCCGCCGTGGTTGCCGGCGCCAGTTCCCCGGACCAGGTGCGCGCCAATGCAAAAGCCGTAAACGCTGCGCCACTTACACCGGAGGAGCACCGGCTTCTGCGCGAGCTCACCAAACAAAACCGATACGAAGCGCATCGGTAATCTGTTTTCAGCAAAGAATGCACCGCGTTCTTTGCTTTTTTGTTTATTTTTTCACCTTGTTCCAACAGCCCTTTCCCGGTTATGCCGGAAACCATCCCGTTTTCCCCCGTGCAAAGGAAGGATTTAAACGGCAAATGGAAATCAGGGCGTAATCAATCGTACAGGCAGTTGTGTCAAGGCGACTGCCTGTACCATTGCCATCTTTTTAGCCTTTATATCGTTTCCAGTCCAAATCGGATTCTTCCAGCAGTTCCGCAAACGATTTGTTCCGCTCGCGCTGCTTCCGTTCTTCTCTTTTTCGTTCTTCTTCCGCCCTCTTTTTTTCTACTTCCACTGCCGCAAGTTCCTGCTTTGCCTGTTTCAATTTTTCGAGCACATCTTTTTGCAGCGCATCCTTCAGCTGCACTTTCTCATCCTGTTTTCCTTTTTGTTGTGCCTGTCTCTTTTTTGCCATTTGCTGCCGTTTGCAAAAAGCCCGCATGCCTCGAGTGCAGCCGGGGGCATCTTACAAACGGCCTTCACCGCCCTTCTTCTATCATCTTTTTTCATTATAATATATTTACCAATGCTTCATCATCCCTCAGGAGGTCCGTTCATGAGCGACCCGGCTCCCAGACTGAAAAATATTTTCCGGAAGCTGCTTTCTCTCTTTAAATCCATGCGCGATCTCTGGTATAGTAGCGTTAAAGAAGAAATTTGCAAGGTTTTCGAATCTTTTCAGGGCTGCTTTTCGTATAAGACGTATGGCCGAATCAACCAAGATCGTGATCAGGGGTGTCGATTATGAAATTTTTTATGGGTACGGTGATTCGCACCGTGATAACCATTTCTAGCGTTATCCTTCTCTTTCTCGTCATTTATTTTTCATCCGGCCATCTGTTCTGGCTGTCGCTTTTGCTTTCGCTTGTCGGCGGCTTTCTGATCAACCGGCTTGTGAAGTGGCAAATGTTGCGGGGTTTTCTGAAAGCGCAGCAGCTAACGCGGAAAGATTATCAATATATCCGGAAAAACCTGAAAGAAGCGGACGAAAAAATCAGGCGACTGCAAAAAACCTTTTTATCCGTTCGTTCCATTAGCACGTTCAAACTTTTTTACGATATGAATAAAGTAATCAGGAAAATACAGGCACTGGTCAAAAGAGAGCCGAAACGTTTCTATCAGGCTGAATCTTTTTATTTTTACCATTTGGATTCCATGACGGAGCTTGCGGAAAAATATGCCCTCCTGCAATCCCAGCCTGTAAAAAACAAAGAAATGGCCGTGCAAATCCGGGAAACGGAAGAAACGTTAAAACAATTGGGACGCGAAACAGAGAAAGATCTGTACCATATGCTGTCAACGGATATGGATGAGCTCGATTACGAACTGGCATACGCCAGGCACACCATCGAACGCAAATCCCCTTCCCGGCATGAAAGGAGTGCAAAAAAATGAACGCAGACAAAGAACTTTGGCAGGAACCAACAGGCGGCGGGCTGGATGATCTGCTTGCCGATCCGTTCGGCACGCGTGACGCCATGCTGCCGGATGAGGGACAGAAAGCGGAGCCTGTCACTGAAACGAAACCATCACGCCTTGTGGACATGCTGCCGGAGGAAAACCGGCAAAAAGCATACGAACTCGCAAAGCAAATTGACCCTTCAAACCACCAGGCCGTCATTTTATATGGCACACAGGCGCAATCGAAGCTGCTAAATTTCTCACATGCCATGCTTGACCAAGTCCAGAAAAAAGATATCGGGGAAATCGGCGATATTTTAAATGATTTGATGAAAAAACTTGAGCAGGTGAATCCCGAAGAACTTGTCCCAGAAAAGAAAAACTTCTTTTCCCGCATGTTCGGCAAAATTTCCAATTCGGTGCAGGAACTGCTTTCAAAATACCAGAAAACAAGCGCGCAGATCGATCGCATCAGCGTGAAGCTCGATCTCTCGAAAAAGACGTTGCTGAAAGATATCCAGCTGCTCGAACAGCTGTATGAAAAAAACAAAGATTATTTCCATGCGCTTAATATTTATATTGCAGCCGGCGAGCTTAAGCTTGAGGAACTGAACACAAAAACGATTCCTGAAATGAAGAAAAAAGCGGAAGCAACCGGCGACCAGATGGCCTTCCAGGAAGTCAACGACATGGTCCAGTTTGCCGACCGGCTTGAAAAACGGCTGCACGACTTAAAATTAAGCCGGCAAATCACGATCCAAAGCGCGCCGCAAATCCGACTGATTCAAAACACAAATCAGACGCTGGCTGAAAAAATCCAGTCCTCTATTATGACGGCGATCCCGCTATGGAAAAACCAGATCGCGATTGCCCTGACGCTCATCCGCCAGCGCCATGCGGTCGAAGCGCAAAAACAAGTGTCCAAAACGACCAATGAACTTCTGTTGCGCAATGCCGAAATGCTGAAATCGAACACGATCGAAACGGCGCAGGAAAATGAGCGCGGCCTTGTCGACATTGAAACGTTGAAAAAAACGCAGGAAAGCCTGATTTCAACGCTCGAAGAAACGCTGCGCATCCAGCAGGAAGGAAGAGCCCGGCGGTTCCAGGCCGAACAGGAACTGGCGACGATGGAAAACGAACTGAAACAAAAACTAATGAACTTGAAAGGACCGGGGCCGGATGCCGGGGCGTCCTGACCAAAACGGGCAAAACGGCAACAGACCGGGCCGGCGGACGGAAAGCCTGCTGCCGCTTTCAAACAAAGATCCATCCGGAAAAGCGGCAGGAGCCTGAAAATAAAACCGGCGCAACCGGAAACTTGCGCCGGTTTTTTCTTTCCGCTTATTAAAGCGCATCCGGCATCCTTTTTTACTTCAACATGCGGAGGGATTTTGATGAAAAAATGGTTTTCCCTGCCCGCCACGGCGGCGGCGCTTGCTGCAGGCGGGCTCGGCTTTTACATGTCAGAGCGGGTGATGCATATCCGAAAAAAAGACGACAGCCTCGTCATAAGCCGAGAAGTGGCCGCGAAAAGGCTGGATCTTAAAGCGTACGAATCATTGCCGAAAGAGGAAGTTTTGATTCCGTCCCCATTCGGTTACAAGCTCAAATCGGTTTTTGTGAAACCGTTCCCCGAGTCGAAAAAATGGATGATTTTTTGCCATGGCGTGACGGAAAACAAAATGAATTCCGTTAAATATATGAACCTGTTCCTGAAGCGGGGCTTTAACGCTGTCCTCTACGACCACCGCCGCCACGGGGAATCCGGCGGCAGTACAACGAGCTACGGGTACTATGAAAAGCATGACTTAAAAGCGGTGGTGGATGAACTTCTCAGGCGCGAAGGGGACGGCATCTTTTTCGGGATTCACGGCGAATCAATGGGCGCCGCCACGCTCCTGCTGTATGCCGGCGAGCTTTGCGGCCGCGCCGATTTTTACATCGCCGACTGCCCGTTTTCCTCGTTCCGGGCGCAATTGATCCGGGAATTTACGCGGGAAACGCGGCTGCCCGGAAAATGGTTTTTTCCGCTTGCCGATTTTTTTGTCCGCATCCGCGACGGCTACTCGCTCCGCCGTGTGTCGCCGATTGATGTAGTCGGCCGGATCAAACAGCCGGTCCTCTTTATCCACAGCGCCAAGGACGACTACATTCTGCCCGGGATGACCAAAGCGCTTTATGAAAAGAAAAAAGGGCCGAAACAGCTGTTTATTGCCGAAAACGGCGCCCACGCCCAGTCGCTCAACTTAAACCGCGAACAGTATGAACAGGTGATTGATGAATTTCTTGAAAAAATGGCGGCGTCCCGTAAGCTTTAATGCCATTTTTTGCGAACGTCCGCCCATGTTGCTGAATATGGTATAGGAGCCTATCAAAACAGGGAGTGTCCATGATGGAAATCTATACCGTACAGCAAGGCGATACCCTTTGGCGGATTGCAAACCGCCTCGATGCCGATCTTGCCCAGCTTTTTTTGGCAAACGGGCTGACTGCATCATCCCCGCTCGTTCCCGGCCAGGCGCTTGCCATTCCCGACCGATTCTTTCAGTACATCGTCCAGGAAGGGGACCAGCTCGGCACAATCGCCGCACGCCTCGGCGTTTTGGCACAAGCGCTTATAAACGCCAACCAACTCCGCAATCCCGCCTCGCTTTTTCCGGGGCAGGTGCTTTTTATCCCCTACCGAAACCATACGGTAAAACAGGGTGAAACTCTGTACGGCATTGCCCGTACTTACGGGGCGGACATGGGGGCCATTATGCAGGCGAACCGGCTTCCCGGCACGGCTCTTTCCGCCGGCCAGGTGCTGCGTATACCCGCACCCCGCCGCCCTGTGAAAGAAGTCAATGCCTATACAACCGGGTTCGGCGCTGCGGGCACCGCTGAAGTTTACCAGCTTGGGCCTTATTTTACGTACTTGTCCCCTTTCCGTCATACGTTCCGTGAAGATGGCAGCCTGACGCCGCTCAACGACCGCTCCGTCCTTCAGGCAGCGGAAGCAAACGGCGTCCTTCCGCTTTTAATCCTGGCCAATTTCACCTCGGAAGGATTTAGCTCCGATCTGGCTGCCCGGCTGCTTCGCAATGAAGCATTGCAGGAAACTTTGATCAGCAATCTTCTCGTCACGATACGACAAAAAGGGTACCGGGGAGTCAATTTTGATTTTGAATATGTGTATCCGGAAGACCGCGACCGTTATACGGCGTTTCTCAGGCGCGTCGTCCGCCGGTTCCGCCCGGAAGGACTGCTCGTCTCGACTGCGCTTGCGCCGAAAATTTCCGGCACGCAGCCGGGCCTGCTTTACGAAGCCCACGATTACGGCGCACACGGGGCCATCGTTGATTTTGTCATTTTGATGACGTATGAATGGGGATGGGCCGGCGGCAGGCCGCGAGCCATCGCCCCGATTCCTGAAGTGAGGCGTGTCCTTGATTATGCCGTTACTGTCATTCCGCGGAATAAAATTATGATGGGGGCGCCGCTTTACGGGCGTGACTGGAGAATCCCGTGGCGCGCAGGCACAACGGCGCGCACGATCAGCCCGCATGAAGCCCTTTCCTTGGCGGCACGGTACGGGGCTGACATCCGCTACCACCCGACCGACCAGGCGCCTTATTTCCGTTACACCGATGCATCAGGCCAGCAGCATGAAGTCTGGTTTGAAGATGCGCGCAGCATGCGGGCAAAAATCAATTTGCTAAACGAATACGGGCTGCGTGGAATCAGCTACTGGGTGCTCGGCAACCCGTTTCCCGAAAACTGGGTCGTACAGCAGGCACTCATTCAGGCAAGAAAACGGTAATCCGCAACAAAGCGTACGGATGCCCTAAGATTGATTTCATAAATGCTGCTTCTTGCTGCAACAGGATGCGTCCAAACCGCCGGTGCTGCATTTTTCTGCATCGCCCGCACGAAAATCCATCCGGCAGGCTTTTTCAGGCTTGCCGGTTTTTCATGCCCAGTCCACTTCTGTCACCGCGGAAAGTTTGATCGATATCCGCTCCCCTGTCTCCCCTGCCAGCTCCAGCTTTTTTTCGAGCGGCCGGAATTTTGTAATGGTACCGGTGGCGGTAAAGAAATTTCCCGCTTCAAAGAAACGGACCGTAACCGGCACGCGCAGCCGGCAGGCAGATATGAGCATATGGTTCATCTCTTCAAGCTGCTGCTCATCGAGTTCGGGCTTTGCCTGTTTTTCCTGTTCTTTCTGCCATTTTAAAAGTGCCTGCTTATGCTCGGGCAAAAACATGCGTGACCCTTCCCAAAGTTTGTTACCGCGCTGCAGGTATCCGCTCATTTGTAATGCCCTCCTATCTTTTTGGCACGTTCAAGCGCCTGGCCGGCATCAAGCAGCGACACGGCGCGGATGACGGCGCCGGAACCGTATTTCTGCTTGATGCGGTCGACCGCATACCCAATCTTTCTTTCCCCTTCCCTGTTTTCAAACAGATCAAGCTGCCGGATATCATCCCGCGACAGGCGCGACAGCCCGACGCTGATACGGCGGACCGGATTTCCGTCCCAAAACGAAAGAAACAGCCGGCACGCCGCCCGGTAAACGTCCATTGTCCCGTTTGTCGGCGCCAGAAGCGTCATCTGGCGGTGAAAGCCGGACGGATGGGCATAATCCGCCCCCTGGCAGCCGACCGAAACACAAGCGCCCATGACGCCTGAAGTACGCGCCCGGAAACAGACTTCCTCGCAAAGTTCAAGAAGGGCAACTTTGATTTCATGCTCAAAATCGGCGTAGTCGCGCGGCAGCGTCATCGCATGCCCGATCGCTTTCTGTCCGACGTGCGATTCTTTCGAGACGGGCGACTCATCAATGCCGTTTGCCGTCTCCCACAGTACCTGGCCGCCAATCCCCCACCGTTTTTTTAAAACAGAAAGTGGAAAGCAGGCAAGCGCACCGATTGTATAAATGCCGAGCCGCTTCAGATGCTGCTCCATCCGGCTGCCGACACCGAACATCCTGCCAACCGGCAAAGGCCATAAATGCGTTTTGAGATGATGGTGATCCAGTTCAAAAATGCCGGTTTTGTTTTTCTTCGCAAAATGGTCGCACGCCATTTTGGCCAGCACTTTGTTCGGCCCGATCCCGCAGCGGGCATACACGCCGGTTTCTTCCATGATGTCCCGCTGGATTTGCGCGGCGATCTCGCGCGGCTCTCCGAACAGTCGCCTGCTGCCCGTTACATCCATGAACTGCTCGTCAACGGAATACGGTTCAACCATATCCGTATAGCGGGCAAGAATCGAAGAAATCTGCACCGATACATCGAGATAGCGCTGCATGCGCGGCCGAACAATAACGGCATCCGGGCAGAGCTGCTGCGCTTCCCACAGGCGGAGCGCATTCTTCACGCCGCGCTTTTTCGCGAGCGGGCAGGCAGCGAGCACCACCCCGGACCGGCGCGCCGGATCCCCCGATACGATCACGGGTTTATCCCTGTACGCCGGATGATCGGCTTTTTCCACACTTGCATAAAAAGACTGCATATCGACGAGAAAAATCACACGCTGGCTCATCTTTCAACCCCTCTTACCTTAGAAACTAAGCAAACAACACGAACTATAGTTCTTATTCTATTCCTCATTATAAACGAATATACGTTCTTTCGCCAATTGTTTTTTTAGGCAGAGGGGCTATATTTTTCCAAAACGCGCATCACACCGGCTGCTATTTTTTAAAGAAAGCCTGCCGTCCGAGCCTTTCCACAAGCCCGGGGAAAAGCGCATGGATGGTAGCGGATGCATTCATCCATTTTGGCGCATTGATTTCACGCCGATTTACAAGCATCGTATCCGTTATTTTTTCTGCAAGTTTTTCGGGATCCAGCATCCATTTTTCAATATTTTTCCGGTAGGTGCCGGACCGGTCGGCGATGTCGAAAAAACCGGTTGCAACCGGGCCGGGATGAACGGCTGTCACATAGACGCCAAAGCGCGCCATTTCCATGCGGAGGCTGTCCGTAAAGCCGCGCACTGCAAACTTGCTGGCCGCATAGACGCTTGATTTCGGGGTCGCCATTTTGGCCGCCTGGGAAGCGATATTGATAATATGGCCGGCACGGTTTTTTTGCATATGCGGGACGACCGCTTTGGTGCAGGCAATGAGCCCGATGACATTGACATCAAACATCCCCCTGACATCCTCGATGCGGATATCCTGCACTTCATCAAAAACGCCGAAACCGGCATTGTTCACGAGCACATCAATATGGCCGCAGCGGTTGTAAATCGATTCAAAAACAGCAGGAATTTTGCCGTGTTCCGCCACATCGCAGCGAACGGTCAGGCACGAAACCGGGTAAGCTGCTTCGATCTCCGCCTTGATTTTTTCAAGCTTGTCGAGGCTTCTGGCGAGCAGAACAAGGTTAGCCCCGTTTTTGGCGGCGGCAAAGGCGATTTTTTCGCCGAGGCCGCCGGAAGCGCCGGTAATCACGATCGTTTTCTTCCGGATCCGTTTATTTGCCATGTTTCCATCTTCTCCCTTCTATCTTGAAAATTTTCATTCCTCCGCTGGTGCCGTTTGCCGCGGCATGGATGCCTATTCTGAAAAATGGTGCCGGCCGATTTTCATGCTTCCTCCCGTGCCGCGTTCATTGCGGCATGCACGCCTGGTACCATTTTAAAATGGCCGGGCACGGATTTTTTATCTGAAAATTCGCGGAACCGCCCTTGACAACTCCTCGATTTTTCTTCATAATAAGTAATACCATTTTGATAAGCGATCGGCTGTGACCAGGACCAGTAAGCCGGGCATGATGCAAGAGAGCGGGGTTCTCAGGCTGGAAAACTCCGCCATCCGCTGCCCGGCCGAACCTGCCTGTGAGCTGTTTGGCAAAACCAAACCGGATGAAAACCGTTAACCAAATGAGATGCAGGATGGATTCCTGCAATAAAGGTGGTACCGCGGAACATGCCCTTTCGTCCTTTACGGATGAAGGGGTTTTTTGCTTGAAAGGAGGCATTTGCATGAAAATATCATTTATTGGTGCCGGGTCGATGGCCGAGGCGATGATCAGCGGCATGCTTGAAAAAAGAATCGTAAAAGCCGGGGACATTCGCGCCCATAACCGCACGAACAAGAAAAGGCTCCGCACGTTGGAACAGAAATACGGCATCCAGACTGCAAAAGGCCTTAAGCAGCTTTTTGAAGGCCCCGACGTGGTCATCTTAGCCGTAAAACCGAAAGATGCCCCAGATGTGCTCGAATCGGTCCGTCCGCTCATATCTCCGGACACCCTGCTCGTTTCAGTAGCGGCCGGCATCACCATTCCGTTTATCGAAAACAAGATTGGCCGGCATATTCCCGTTGCGCGCGCAATGCCGAACACATCGGCGAAAGTCGGACTGTCGGCAACCGGCATTGCCTTTAACGCCGCTGCGACAAAACAGCACCGGCACCGGGCGTTTGCCATATTTTCGGCTGTCGGCATGACTACGGCCGTAAAAGAAGAACAGCTCGATGCTGTAACAGGGCTTTCGGGAAGCGGACCGGCGTATATTTATTATATCGCCGAAGCGCTCCAGCAGTCAGCTGCAGAAATCGGGCTCGACGCACAAACGGCAAAACAATTTATCCTCCAGACGATCATCGGCGCAGCAGAAATGCTGAAAACTTCAGCAGAACCGCCGGAAGCGCTCCGGAAAGCCGTCACAAGCCCGAACGGCACCACAGAAGCCGCGATCCGCGTCCTTGACGAACGCGAGGTCAAACAAGCTTTCATTGACTGTGTAAAAGCAGCTGCAAAGCGAGCAAATGAGTTATCGAACGCAGGGAAAGAACCCGCAAGAGAATAACCGGCAATAAAAAAAGCGGCAGGCAAGCCGCTTTTTTTGCTTTACAAAACAGGCACTTCCATCAAATCATGGACAAGCAGACTGTCCGGGAATAAAGCTTGCGCTTCCTGCTCAAGCGCCGGCCAGTCTTCTTTTCCGTACCTGGCACTAATATGGGTAAGAAGCAGCCGTTTTGCCCCCGCCTGCTTTGCCGTTTGCGCCGCGTCCGCCGTCGTCGAGTGAAAATAATCATGCGCCATTTGCCCGCTCTCCTTGTTAAACGTTGCTTCGTGAACGAGAAGATCGGCATTGGCTGCGAGCCGGATTTCCGCCTCATTCGGCCTTGTATCGCCAAGGATGGCAATGATCTTCCCCTTTTTCGCCGGGCCGAGATAATCTTTTCCGCTGATCACGCGGCCGTCTTCCAATGTTACCGTCCGGCCTTCTTTCAGCAGCCGGTAAACCGGGCCCGGGCGGATCCCTTCTTTTTTCAATCGATCCGCATCCAGCGCGCCCGGTTTGTCTTTTTCGGTAATCCGGTAGCCGAAGCTTTCGATCCCATGATCAAGCCGCAGCGCACAAACCGTAAAGCGGTCGTCTTCAAATACCGTTCCTTCTTCAATTTCGATGATCTCCAAAGGATATTTCAGACGGGTTTCGCTCACTTTCAGGGAAACTTCCACAAACGCTTTTATGCCTTTCGGGCCGTAAACGGTAAGCGGGCCATCCCCGCCCTGGAACGACCGGCTCCCAAGAAAGCCGGGAAGCCCGAAAATATGGTCGCCGTGCAAGTGGGTGATAAAAATTTTTTCAACTTTGCGCGGTTTGATCGCAGTGTGCAAAATCTGGTGCTGTGTCGCTTCCCCACAGTCAAAAAGCCAGATGGCATTTCGTTCTTCCAGCAATTTGAGCGCAATGGACGTGACGTTTCTTGCTTTGGCAGGTACGCCCGCGCCAGTTCCCAAAAATAAAATTTCCAAATGATGTTCCCCCCTTTCCTGCCGGATCCCGGCCGCACATATAGAACTATCTTATCATAATTTTACGGAAAGGAAACTATTGCATATCATTTGCGTATTTGCCCGTGAAAGTCTAGAATATAGTGACAATGAAATGGGGCCGGAAAACGGAAAAAAATGATTTTTCCCTGCTTTTGAAATGAAATGGCTGCAACAAGGCAAACTATAACCGTATCATGAGACAGGCCGGCCTTAAATCGTGATTTTTTGAACAAAGAGAGGTAAGAAAGATGCAGACAACTGAGACACCGAAATCGTTATTTATGCTTTTTGGCGCAACAGGTGATCTGGCGAAGCGTAAGCTGTTTCCTTCCCTGTACAATTTGTACCGGAAAGGCAGGCTGTCAGAGCATTTCGCTGTGATCGGCACGGCAAGAAGGGAATGGACGGACGAAATCTTCCGTGCGCATATAAAAGATTCCGTTCTGAGCGCGAGAGAACATGCTGAACAGCTTGAAGCGTTTGCCGCTCATTTTTACTATCAGCCGCATGATGTGACAGACAGCAACTCGTACATACAGTTGAAGCAATTGGCGGATGAACTGGATGAAAAGTACCAGCTGGAAGGCAACCGGATCTTCTATTTGGCGATGGCCCCGAAATATTTCGGGACGATTTCGGACCATCTGAAAAGTGACGGGCTTACCGCTACAAACGGGTTTAAACGGCTTGTCATCGAAAAACCTTTCGGGCATAGCCTCGAATCAGCGAAACAGCTGAACAGCCAGATCCGGAAATCTTTTTCAGAAGACCAGATTTACCGAATCGACCATTATTTAGGTAAAGCGATGGTACAAAATATCGAGGTCATCCGGTTTGCCAACGCCCTGTTCGAGCCGCTTTGGAACAATCGTTATATTTCCAACATCCAGATTACATCAAGCGAGATGCTTGGCGTGGAAGAACGGGCGCGGTATTACGAAGCGAGCGGGGCGCTCAGGGATATGGTGCAAAACCATATGCTGCAAATGGTGGCGCTCCTTGCAATGGAACCGCCGATCAGCCTGACAACAAACGAAATCCGGAGCGAAAAAGTGCGGGTGCTGCGTGCCTTGCGCACCATTGAAGGAAAAGATGTGCCGGCATACTTCGTGCGCGGCCAGTACGGTCCGGGCGAAATTGGCGGCAAAAAAGTCCAGGGTTACCGGGAAGAGCTGAATGTAGCGCCGGATTCCAGGACCGAAACGTTTGTCGCCGGGAAACTGATGATTGATAATTTCAGATGGGCGGGCGTGCCGTTTTACATCCGCACCGGCAAACGGATGGCGGCGAAATCGACGAAAATTGTCGTGCAGTTTAAAGATATCCCGATGAATTTGTACTACAATACAAATCATGAACTGAACCCGAATCTGCTTGTCATCCATATCCAGCCGGAAGAAGGGATTTCGCTTCATCTGAACGCCAAAAAACCGGGCCAGCATATGGAAACCACCCCTGTGCAGCTCAGCTTTGCAAGCAGCAGCAAAAACGGTATCAATACGCCCGAAGCCTATGAAAAATTGATTCATGACTGCCTGATGGGCGACGCAACCAACTTTACCCATTGGGATGAAGTCGCCTTATCGTGGAGCTTTGTCGATAATATTTCAAAAGTGTGGGAAAACAAGCCGATTTCATTCCCAAATTACAAATCCGGTTCGATGGGGCCGAAAGCAGCCGATGAACTGCTAGAAAAAGACGGCTTCTTCTGGTGGCCGGTGGAAGATCTGGAAGTCGGGAACTGCTGAGTCTATTAAAAAAGGAACACGCCATCTTTGTGCGTGTTCCTTTTTTATGGAATGTGCCGGAAGCCGGTAATTAAACGCGGGGATCCGGCGGCTTTCCCGCTTCTCTCCCGGTTTGGATAATCTGCTCCCCAAATTTCTTGCGGAGCCGGCTGATTGCCTCATACAGCGGCTCTTTTTTGGCTGCTTCTTCATATGAAAACAGACTCAGCTGTTCTGCTTCCGCCTTCCGGTCCGTTAAACCGGAGGCGGTAATGCCCAAAAGGCGTACGGGCTGCCCGTTCCAGTTCCGGATAAAAAGCGTACGGGCGGCTTGAAACAACGCATCGCCAGTTTCAACCGGCCCTCCGCTTTTTTTGCTCCTCGTCACCGTTTTCCGGTCCGCGTAACGGATCATGATGCCCACATTGGTTGCCGCAACCTCCTTTTTTCTCATCCGTTCCGCCGTTTCATCCGCAAGCTTTTTCAGCACGGCATCGATCCGGTGTTCATCCTCCGTATCCTCAGATAGCGTCACCATCCGCCCAACGCTTTTGGTGACGTTTACGGATTCGGGATCAACAGGACGCGGGTCTCTTCCATTCGCTCTTTCTTTCAAACGGATGCCGCGGATGCCGAGAAGCTGCTTTAAAAGAAAATCATCCGCATGCGCCAGATCGCCGATCGTAAAAAGACCACAGCCGTTAAGCTTTTCCGCCGTTTTGCCGCCTACACCGTGCATCTCGATCAACGGCCGCGGCCATAATAAACGGGGAATATCCCGCTTTCTTAAAATGGTGATGCCCATCGGCTTTTTCATATCCGACGCTGTTTTCGCCAAAAATTTATTCGGGGCGATCCCGATGCTTGACGGCAAATCGAGTTCCGCAAGAATTTGCTGCTGGATCGATTCGGCAATGGCAGGCGGCGTCCCCAGTTCCTCGAGGCCGGTAATGTCCACATAACCTTCATCGATCGAAACCGGTTCGACCAAAGGCGAATACGCGCGGAGGATTGAAAACATTTCGGCGGATGCTTTTTTATACAGATCAAAACGGGGTGGCACGATTAAAAGATCCGGGCAGCGTTTTTTTGCTTCCCAGACCGGCATGGTCGTTTTTACACCGAATTTTCTCGCTTCATAACTGCACGTCACAATGATGCCTTTCCGTTCTTTCGGATTCCCGGCAACGGCCAGCGGCTTCCCTTTAAGCGCAGGGTTTTCCGCCATTTCAACCGAAGCGAAAAAACTGTTCATATCGACATGCAAAATGACACGGCCTTTTTTCGGATAAAATGCTTTCATCTTCACCCACTCCGGCGCTCACGAATTTCCGGCCGCTTCTTTCATATAAGCGGCAATGTCTGCAATCCCTTCAAGCGACGCCGTAAACAAATCGACATCCATAATGGTAATCAGCCTGTCCTTCAAACTGGCGACAGCCGTAAAATAATTTGTCCGCCCGTAGCCGGCAAGGCCGATCTGTTTTTTCTCTTCTTCCTGTATTTCCACAATGTCGTTTGCCTCTTTGACGAGCAGGCCGACCGGAATGGCTTCTGTCCGGACGACGATAATACGGGCGTCCTCTATGGAGGAAAGCGGTGTCTGGTAAAAACAATGTTCGACGTCAATAATCGGGATCAGTTCATCCCTCACCTTCATGATGCCCCGTACAAATGCAGGCAGTTTTGGGACGGGATTGGCCGCTTGCGCCTTTTCAACAGAAATGACCGATCCGATATGAATGCCGTACTCCTCTTCCCTCGTTTTAAAAATGATATATTTATTGAGCGCTTCCAACTGATCGCTTCCTTTCTTAAAAAGGAAGCGGTTATCCCGCTTCCGCCTCAAATCCTGTTACTCCCCGCCGGCCACTTCCGCAATGGCAACCGCCATCTCAGCCAGTTTGACCAGTTCTTTAACCGGAATTCTTTCTTTTGTCGTATGGATTTCTTCATACCCTGTGCCGAGATTGACCGTCGGGATGTTAAATCCTGCAATGACGTTGGCGTCGCTTCCGCCCCCGCTTTGCTCCAGCTTGCTCTCGCGGCCGATTTTTGCTGCTGCTTTTTTGGCCACTTCCACCACTTGGTCGCCGTCTGAGAATTTAAATCCCGGGTACATGACGTTCACTTCGACTTCCGCTTTTCCGCCCATTTCCAGTGCCGTCTGTTCAAAAGCGGTTTTCATTTTGGCAACCTGTGTTTCCATTTTTTCCGGAACGAGTGAACGGGCTTCCGCCAGAATATCGACGCGGTCGCAAACGATATTGGTTGCCTGACCGCCTTCAAAGCGCCCGATATTCGCGGTCGTTTCACTGTCAATGCGGCCGAGCGGCATTTTTGCGATCGCTTTTGCGGCAATGGTGATCGCGGAGACCCCTTTTTCCGGCGCCACACCGGCATGGGCGGTTTTGCCTAAAATGGTTGCTTTGATTTTGGCCTGCGTCGGGGCAGCCGTTACAATCGTGCCAACCGGGCCGTCGCTGTCAAGGGCAAAGCCGTATTTTGCTTTTAACAGCGACGGATCGAGCGCGCGCGAACCGACCAGTCCAGACTCTTCGCCGACAGTAATGACAAACTGGATATCCCCGTGGCGGATCTGGTCTTCTTTCAATACCCGGATCATTTCCAACATCGCGGAGAGCCCGGCTTTGTCGTCAGATCCGAGGATTGTCGTGCCGTCTGATTGGATCCAGCCGTCTTTGATGGACGGTTTGATGCCTTTCCCCGGAACGACGGTATCCATATGGGAAGTAAAATAAATCGGCGTCGCTTCAGGAACATTGCCTTTCAATGTGCAGATCAGATTGCCAAAGCCGTGCCCCGTTTTTGCTTTTGTATCATCCTCATATACTTCAAGGCCAAGGCCTTCAAATTTTTGTTTTAAGACCTTGCCAATTTCTTCTTCATGTCCGGTTTCCGAATCCACCTGAACCAGTTCAAAAAATTCTTTTACTAACCGTTCTTCATTCACCATGGAAAAACCTCCAATATGTATATGTACTTTAATAGTATAACGCGAATGATTTTACTTGTACAACCGGCGGCTTCAGGCTAGAATAAAAATGATTACCGTCCGTTTAAGAGGTGAAGTCTGCTTTGTCGAAAAAAACGCAGAAAATTGTCGTGTACTTAATGCTCATTGCCATGCTGGCAGGAACAGTTCTTTCCGGCCTTTCAATGCTGTTTTAAAAAAGGAACGGGAAAGTCCGCGTTCCTTTTTTAAATGGCGCCTTTTGCTTTTGCCAGTTCGGTCATCGGCCGGGTTGACCGAGTGATGTAAATTTTTGTTCCGACCGGCACTTCATCGTACAGCTTTTCGAGTGCCGCTTTCGGCAGGCGGATGCAGCCGTTTGAAATATACCGGCCGATTGAAGCAGGATTGTTTGTGCCGTGCAGGCCGTAAATCCGGCCGTCCGTGCCGCGCGCATCAAAACCGATCCAGCGCGAGCCGAGCGGATTGCGCGGGTCACCGCCAGGAATATTCTTTTTCCGGTAATACGGATTTTTCGCCTTGACTTTGATCGTAAAAAACCCTTCCGGCGTCAGGTCATTTGTTTTCCCGGTCGCAACCGGTGTTTCGAGCCGGACTTTCCCGCCGCGGATCCAAGCAAGCCGGTTTGTTGTTTTATTGACAATAATGAGCGGGTCCCCCGGGGCAACATGCCCATCCGCCGGCCATACCGATAACCCGAAAACAAGCATCCATGCCACCCATATATGCATAAGCCATTCACCTGCTGGTTGTATTTTTCTTTAGTATGCATCCCGCATGCCGGTTCATACATGCGGAAGATGCGCTTACGCAGAAGGCACACTTTGCACCCGGGTTACGCCCCTGTAAAAAAAGCCTGCCCCTTTCCAAAACGGAGGGGACAGGCTTTATGCATTACAGTTCTTCACAATATTCTTCAAACAATGCTTGCAGCTCGGCCACGACAGCCGCCGGGTCATGCCCTTCGATCTGGTGCCGTTCAATCATTTTCACAATCTTGCCGTCTTTTAAAAGAGCGAAAGACGGGGAGGACGGCGGATAACCGGTAAAATAGCTGCGTGCCCTCGCCGTTGCTTCTTTATCCTGGCCGGCAAAGACGGTTACAAGCTGGTCCGGACGCTTATCATAATGGATGGCGTGCGCCGCAGCCGGCCGTGCAATGCCCCCTGCGCAGCCGCACACAGAGTTGACCAGGACAAGCGTCGTCCCTTTTTTGGAAAACGCTTCGTCTACTTCTTCCGGCGTCCTCAGTTCCCGGTAGCCGGCTTCTACTGCCTCTTCACGGGACATGCGCACGACATCATTCATATAAAGATTAAAATTGACAGACATGCCACTCATCCTTTCATTCTGCTTTAAAGCTAATCATAGCAGGTTTTCACGTTGCTTTTCAAATATTCTGTTTGCAGCCGTCCCTTTTCTTTTATTTTACGCGTAAAAACGAAAAAAATAGCCGGAAAGCGTTTATTTTTCCACAAAACCGGGTAAAATGACAGTACATCTAGATCCATACCCCTAAACTCCCTAGATGCTTTGGATGGCGTCTCATGCGCTGTCCCTTTTTTATGCAAAAAAACCGGGGCATCCCGGTTTTTCGTTTTATAAAGATTGGACATGGACCTGTTCGAGAAGCGATGTTGCTTCTTGCTTTGTGCACAGTTCCATGGAAAATGCCGTTGCAGAACCGCAGGCAACCCCGAGTGCAAACGATTCTTTGTACGATTTTCCTTTTGCCATCCCGCTTACAAACCCGGCTACGACCGAATCGCCGGCGCCGGCAGAATTTTTTACCTTCCCTTTCGGCGCTTGCGCAAAATAAGATACTTCCTTATTCAAAAAGAGCGCACCCTTTTCTGCCATCGAAACGATCACATTTTCAACGCCCATATCAAGCAGGCGGCTGCCATATTGTTTCGCTTCTTCAGGCGTTTCGACTTTCACGCCGAAAATTTCGCCGATTTCATGATGGTTCGGCTTGATTAAGAACGGGCCCGTTTTGATGACATGGCCGAGCGATTCGCCGGAAACATCTGCGATCACGCGGATTTGTTTTTCACGGCATTTTTGAATGAGGCTGGCATAAATGGATGGCGGGAGCGAACTTGGGATGCTGCCGGAAAACAAAATGGCATCCTCTTCGTTTAGGCTGTCGATTTTGGCAAGCAGCCGGTCCAGCTCCGTTTCCGAAATAGAAGGCCCCATTCCGTTGATTTCCGTTTCAACACCGGATTTTAATTTTATATTGATCCGCGTGTCGCCTGAAACTTGGACAAAATCCGTTAAAATGCCTTCTGCTTTAAGAAAATTTTCAATGTAGCTGCCGGTGAAACCGCCGAGAAAGCCGAGTGCCGTAGAATCAACGCCCAGCCTTTTCATGACGCGCGAGACGTTGATGCCTTTTCCGCCCGGAAATTTGGTGTCCATCACGGAACGGTTCAATCCGCCAAGTTCAAAATGTTCCACCTGGACGATGTAGTCAACAGACGGATTCAGTGTTACCGTATAAATCATTTTTTACACAACCTTTGCTTTGGAGATCAGTTTTAGTATTCCCCTTTTTGATGGCAATCGTTCCACGCCTGCACGATTGCAAGCGGTGCATCCGGTCGTTATTTTACCTTCAAAAACAGTAAAAATCAATTAAATTCATTCAAAAACAATCAGTTTTCCATAAATCGCCACATTTTCCAAAATAGAAAAGCCCGCTTCATCAGCGGGCATTTTTCATTAATAGAGCGGTGCCGTTTCCGGTGTCACCGTCTCTAAAATCTCTTTGACGCGCTTCAAGAAGCGGCCGGAGACAAGTCCGTCCAAAATGCGGTGGTCAATCGACAGACAAAGGTTCACGATATCGCGCGCCGCAAACATTCCCTCTTCCATGATGACAGGGCGTTTGACAATCGACTCGACCTGGAGAATGGCAGCCTGCGGATAGTTGATAATCCCCATCGACTGCACCGAACCAAATGACCCGGTATTATTGACGGTAAAGGTGCCACCCTCCATGTCTTCCGGGGCGAGTTTCCCGGCGCGGGCTTTTTGCGCCAGGACAGCAATTTCACGGGCAATGCCTTTGATCGATTTTTCATCGGCATGCTTTATGACCGGCACGTACAGCTTGTCTTCGGCGGCAACCGCGATCGAGATGTTGACATCATGTTTCTGGATAATGGCATCCCCGGCCCACGTTGAATTGAGCGCAGGAAACTCTTTCAATGCCCGGGCGACCGCTTTGACAAAAAAGGCAAAGTATGTGAGGTTAAAGCCTTCACGCCGCTTAAACTCTTCTTTTACGGCATCCCGGTAGCGGACAAGGTTCGTAACGTCCGCTTCGACCATCATCCACGCATGCGGAATTTCCTGTTTGCTGCGTGCCATATTGTTCGCGATCGCTTTACGCACGCCGGTAACCGGAATCACCGTATCTTCTTTTCCAGCTTCCCGTACAGGCAAAGGCCGGGAAGCAGGCGGCGTTTCACGGGCAGGTGCCGGTTTTGCCGGTTCCGGTTTTGAAGGTGCCGGTTTTGAAGGAGTCGGTTCCGCCTCATTCCCCCTGCTTTCAATGATTTTTAACAGGTCTTTGCGCGTGATCCGGCCTTCCCTTCCCGTTCCTTTCACCTGGTTCAAGTCAATGCCGTATTCCTGGGACAGTTTTAAAACGGCCGGGGAATAGCGGACTTTTTTCCCTTTTTCCGCTTCCGGCTGTGGCGCTGCAGCATCCGAACCCGGACCCGGTTCTGCTTCAGGCTGGACATTTGTTTCGGCTGCGGTTTTGACCGTGCAAATGACTTCCCCGACAGCAACGGTTTCGTCTTCCGAAGCGATCAGTTCCACGATTTCCCCTTCAAACGAAGAAGGCACTTCGGCATTGACTTTGTCTGTTAATACTTCACAAAGCGGATCGTATTTATGGACATGATCACCCGGGGATACAAGCCACTTGCTGATGGTTCCTTCCGTCACACTTTCTCCGAGCTGCGGCATCGTAATATTTTCTATCGCCAATTGGCACCCTCCTATCCTGCAATTCTAAAATTCGGCCAGTTCCCGCATTGCTTTTTCGACTTTTTCGGGATTGACCATAAAATATTTTTCCATCGTCGGCGCATACGGCATTGCCGGAACATCCGGACCGGCCAGACGCATGATCGGGGCGTCCAGGTCAAACAGGCAGTTTTCCGCAATGATCGCGGCAACTTCGCCGATAATGCTTCCTTCTTTATTGTCTTCCGTGATAAGCAGCACTTTCCCGGTTTTTGCAGCTGCCTCGATGATTGCCTCTTTGTCGAGCGGATAAACGGTGCGCAAATCGAGAATATGTGCTTCGATCCCGTCCTCTCTAAGCTTTTCCGCAGCCTGGAGGGCAAAATGGACGCAAAGCCCGTACGTGATCACCGTAATATCCGTTCCTTCCCTTTTTACTTCGGCCTTGCCGATCGGGAGCACATAATCTTCATCCGGCACTTCACCCTTAATCAGGCGGTACGCGCGCTTATGTTCGAAAAAGAGAACCGGATCATCGTCCCGGATTGCGGCTTTCAGCAACCCTTTTACGTCATAAGGCGTGGACGGCATGACAATTTTCAGCCCCGGCTGGTTTGCAAACACCGATTCAAGCGACTGGGAGTGATACAGTGCCCCGTGGACACCACCTCCGTACGGTGCACGCACGACAAGCGGGCATTGCCAGTCATTATTGGTGCGGTAGCGGATTTTCGCCGCTTCCGAAATAATCTGATTGACAGCCGGCAGAATAAAATCGGCAAACTGGATCTCGGCAACCGGCCGCATCCCGTACATCGCAGCCCCTACGCCGACCCCGGCAATCGCCGATTCAGCGAGCGGCGTATCGATCACTCTTTCGGCGCCGAACTGCTCGTATAATCCGGCCGTCGCCTTAAATACCCCGCCTTTTTTTCCAACATCTTCGCCGAGCACAAATACTTTTTCGTCCCGTTCCATTTCTTCCCGCAATGCTTTTGTAATTGCGTCAATATATGAAATGACAGCCATCGTTCTCCTCCTTACTCCCCGTAAACAAACCGGAGCGCATCTTCCGGTTTAGCATACGGCGCTTTTTCGGCGTAATCGGTTGCCTCATTGACGGTTTGGATGACGCGCGCATCGATTTCTTTTTCTTTTTCCCCGTCAAGAAGGCCCGCCTCTTTTAAGTACCGGCTAAATAAAACAACCGGATCTTTTTCTTTTGCCGTCTTCACTTCTTCCTGCGCACGGTAGCGGTCATCATCATCGGAAGAATGCGGTGTAAAGCGGTAAACAAGCGTTTCGATTAAAGTCGGCCCTTCCCCGCGCCGGGCACGGTCCGCCGCTTCTTTGACCACTTCATAGACAGCGAGCGGATCGTTTCCGTCAACTGTCACACCCGGCATGCCGTAGCCGATCGCACGGTCGGAAACGCGCGGGTTCCCGAGCTGCTTTTCAATCGGGACACTGATGGCATACTGGTTATTTTCGCACATGAAAATGACCGGCAGCTTGTGGACCGCGGCAAAATTCGCCCCTTCATGGAAATCGCCCTGGTTGGATGATCCTTCCCCGAAAGTGACAAAGGTAACAAAATCCTTTTTCTCCATTTTGCCTGCGAGCGCAATTCCGGCCGCATGCGGTACCTGTGTCGTTACAGGGGAAGACTGGGTGACGATTCTGTTTTTCTTCTGCCCGTAGTGGCCTGGCATTTGCCGGCCGCCCGAATTCGGGTCTTCCGCTTTGGCAAACCCGGAAAGCATAATGTCGCGTGCGGTCATGCCGAAAGCGAGCACAATCCCGAGATCGCGGTAATACGGCAATACATAATCTTTTGTCCTGTCGAGCGCAAAAGCGGCGCCAACCTGGGCAGCTTCCTGGCCCTGGCAGGAGACAACAAACGGAATTTTGCCGGACCGGTTTAAAAGCCACATCCGTTCATCCACCTTGCGCGCAAGCAGCATCATTTCGTACATTTCCAATACTTCCCGGTCGCTTAAACCTAAGTCTTTATGCCGATTTTTATTCATTGTTATCACTCCTTATCCAAAAGCTACGCATGGATTTCAAGCCCATCTACTGCGAGTGCCGCCTCCCCAATCGCTTCGCTTAGCGTCGGGTGCGGATGGATATTCATGGCCACCTCCCACGGCGCCGCATCCAAAACGCGTGCAAGCCCGGCTTCTGAAATCATATCTGTTGCATGCGGCCCGATGATATGTACGCCTAACAGATCGTCGGTTTTTGCGTCTGCCACGATTTTAACAAAGCCGTCCGTTTCCCCGTAGACAAGCGCTTTGCCGACTGCCTGGAACGAAAACCGGCCAATTTTTACATCATATCCTTTTTCTTTTGCTTTCTCTTCCGTCAGGCCGACACTGGCAATTTCAGGATTGGAATACACACATTTCGGCACCATGGTGTCATCGAGCGGGTCCACGCTTTTCCCGGCGATGCGGTCAGCCGCAATGATGCCTTCCCTTGCTGCTACATGGGCAAGCTGCAACCCGCCGATGCAGTCCCCGATCGCATAAATATGGGATTCTTTTGTCTGGTAAACTTCATTGACCTGAATAACGCCGTTTTCGATTTCAATATCCGTATTTTCGAGGCCGATGTTTTCCGTGTTGGCCAGCCGGCCGACCGATAATAAAAGCTTATCTGCCTCAAACGTTTTTCCGTTTTCCGTGCCGATCCGCACCTTGCCGTCCCCTGTCTGGAGGGAAGCTGCATTGAATGCGGTACCGGTGAAGATGGCAACCCCTTTTTTCTTCATAAGGCGCGTAATTTCTTTTGAAATGTCGCTGTCTTCTCCCGGCAAAAGGCGCGGGGAAGCCTCAATGATCGTCACCTTTACGCCAAAGTCGGCAAGCATCGAGGCCCATTCCACACCGATCGCCCCGCCGCCTGCAATCAGGATGGATGCAGGGAGTTCTTCCATTTCAAGCGCTTCGTCAGATGTCATCACATATTCCCCGTCGACTGCAAACCCGGGAAGCACACGCGGGCGCGAGCCGGTCGCAATGATTAAATTTTTCGGGAGGAGCATCTCATTGTCTGTACCCGCACCCTCGATTGAAACCGTTCCTGCTACGGGCGAAAAAATGGAGGGGCCGAGGATTCTGCCGGTGCCTTCATACACATCAATTTTCCCTTTTTTCATCAAGGATTGAACGCCGCGGTGCAATTGCGCCACAACTGCGTTTTTCCGTTCCCGGATTTTTGCAAAATTCAAGGCGGCATCACGGACATCCACGCCGAAATCGGCGCTTTTTCGGACCAGCCGGTATACTTCCGCGCTTCTTAACAGGGCTTTTGTCGGAATGCAGCCTTTATGGAGGCAGGTGCCGCCAAGTTTTGATTTTTCAACAATTGCTGTTTTTAACCCGTTTTTTGCTGCGCGGATGGCGGCCACATAGCCGCCTGTTCCGCCGCCCAAAACAACGACATCGTATTCTTTTGCCAATGTTGTTCCTCCTTCACTTGCGTTACCGCGGAAGCCGTTTTTCGAGCACGTGTTTATTGTGCGGCAAAAATTGTGAACGCGCACGGGAAACTTTTGCAATCCGTTCTTCCGCCATCCGGTCTGCCGCCAAATAGGACGGAATCCCGTCGCGTTTTGAAATGTCGATCACTTTCTGTACATTATAGTAGACTTGCTCGACTTTTTTCATCGCTCTTTCCCGGTTGTAACCGTGCAGTTCGTCAGCCACATTGATAACCCCGCCGGCATTGATGACATAATCGGGTGCATAAAGAATGCCCATTTCATGCAGCCGGTCGCCGTGCTTCGGTTCTTTCAACTGGTTATTTGCAGACCCCGCAATCACTTTTGCTTTCAGCTGCGGAAGCGTTTCATCATTCAAAATGGCCCCGAGCGCGCATGGGGCAAAAATATCACAGTCCTGGGCGTAAATGTCATCCGGGTCCACTGCTTTTGCCCCGAAAGCCTCAACAGCCCGTTTTACCGCCTCCGTTGAAATATCGGTCACAATAAGGCGGGCGCCTTCTTCGTGCAAATAGCGGCACAGTTCAAATGCAACATGGCCGACGCCCTGGACGGCGACGGTTTTCCCCTCAAGCGAATCACTTCCGAACGCCTCTTTTGCCGCTGCTTTCATGCCGACATAGCAGCCATACGCCGTGACAGGTGAAGGATTTCCGGATGAACCGTACGTTTGCGAAACGCCTGTCACAAAATCGGTTTCCTCGTGGATGATGTCCATATCTTCAACAGTGGTGCCGACATCTTCAGCTGTAATATAGCGGCCCCCGAGCCCCTGGATGAACCGGCCGAACGCCCGGAACATTTCTTCATTTTTGTCTTTGCGCGGGTCGCCGATGATGACGGTTTTCCCTCCGCCAAGATTGAGACCGGCGGCAGCGTTTTTATACGTCATCCCCCGCGCAAGCCGCAACGCATCTTCAATGGCGGCTTCTTCCGTTGCGTAAGTCCACATTCTCGTGCCCCCGAGCGCTGGCCCGAGTGTTGTATCATGTATGGCGATCACCGCTTTTAATCCAGATGCGTCATCATGGCAAAACAACAGTTGTTCATAATCGTATTTTCGCATATAATCAAAAATTTCCATTGGACTTCCTCCTTTTCCGCAAGCAAAGCTGTCAGAAAGCTGTACAGGCATTTTTGCGGCTGTAACGGACAGCCCGATGCCTCTTTTGAAAACGGCACACCGCTTTTTCCGAAACCCCGGGCCAGCCTTCACTGTTGAAAATGCAAAAAGAATGCCACTTTCGCATTGTTTTCCTGTTTCCGCTTTTCATGCAGAAATGGCGAAAAGAGCGGGGCTTAAAAAAATAAACTTCCGTTTACCAGTTTGCTACTTTTTGCACGAATATGCAAATTATTGCATGCTGATTTTTGCAAGCCGGTATTTTTCCAATTTATAGTACAGGCTTCTTAGTGAAATGCCAAGCTGTTTGGCCGTATTCGTTTTGTTCCCGGCATTTTCTTCGAGCGCTTTTTGGATCAGCTGCTTTTCAAAAGCGGACAGCATTTCATCGAGGTTGCCTTTTTCGGGTACCCCGTCCGCTTCTTGCTTTTCCGCGCGTTTCCCCGGGGATAAACCAAGCCCGTCAAGATGGTCCGCATCAATCGATTTTTCATGGAAACCCATAAAAATGATGGCCCGCCCGAGCACATTTTCCAATTCACGGACGTTTCCCGGCCAGTCGTAGCGGTACAGAATGGAAAGCGCTCTGCTTGTGATGCCTTCTACATTCCGGCCGTAATCCTGATTGATTTTTTGGATGAGACGCCTGGCCAGTAACGGAATCTCCTGTTTTCTCGCCCTGAGCGGCGGAATCCGATTGGCATGCGGTCGAGCCGGTAATATAAGTCTTCCCGGAAATTTCCTTCTGCAACAGCTTTTTCAAGGTCGGCATGCGTGGCACAAATAATCCGGACATCCACCGGTACCGGCTTTGTGCCGCCGACTTTCACAATCTCTTTTTCCTGCAGGACGCGCAAAAGTTTTGCCTGCATATGGGCGCTCAGTTCACCGATTTCGTCCAAAAACAGGCTGCCATGGTCGGCTTCTTCAAACAACCCCTTTTTGCCGCCTTTTTTCGCGCCTGAAAAAGCGCCTTCCTCATAGCCGAACAGCTCGCTTTCAAGCAGCGACTCGGCAATGGCCGCACAGTTGACACGGACAAATTTATGGTTTTTCCGGCTGGATGCCTGGTGGATGGCATGCGCAAACAGCTCTTTACCGGTGCCGGATTCGCCGCGCAGCAAAATCGTCACAGGTGTCTGTGCCGCCAGTTTGGCCTGTTCCACGGCGATATCCATTTCATCGGAAGCATGGATAATGTCCTCAAATGTATATTTTGCCGTGGCAGCCTGCATCATTTGCCTTCTCGCCCGGCGCAATTCCGTTGTTAATGTCTCGATTTCAGAGACGTCATGAATCACGCCGACGCTTCCCTTTAGCATGCCGTTGACGATGACCGGCGCAACATTGACAATCACTTCTTTTTTTAACGGACCGACCCGCATTTTCACGCCGCGTACCGGTTTTTTCGTTTGCAGCACTTTAAAATGCATGCTTTCGCCTTCGGAAATATCCGCTGTTGCCGGTTTGCCGATGACTTCCTCTTCGCTTAACCCGGTGATTCTTGTATAAGCCGGATTGATGAGGATGCCGCGCCCTTTTTCATCGACAACGGAAATCGCATCATCGCTTGAGTGGATAATGGCCTGCAGCATCATCTTGATTTCTTTTAAATTCGTAATCTCCTCAGCCTGTTTCACAGCTTCCGTAATATCCCGGAAAACGGAAATGGCCCCGGCGACTTTCCCGCCATCAAACATCGGAATGTGGGAGGCGAGTATTTTGACCCCGTTTTGCAGTTCAATTTCCACGTTTGTTTCCCTTTTCTTTGTTTCAAGGACATGGGCAAGCCGGCTTTTCGGGATCACGCTTGAGATCGGCTTGCCAAGCACTTCCCGGGCCGAAACGCCGTTGATCTTTTCCGCGGCCCTGTTCATAAAAATGATCCGGCCGTTTTTGTCAATCACCGTCATGCCTTCTGCCGTCGACTGAAGGATGAGCGCATGTTTTTTTGTTTCGCTTTCCAACTTCCGGATTAAGGCTTCTTTTTCCTCCAGCAATTTCGCAATCAAATAGGCGACACTGCCGGGGATGACAATCCGGCCCGTGCAATCGGCAGCGATTTCACGAAAAACTTGCTCATCCCCGGTTACCTCAATGATAATATCGACATCGGGACCTGAAAAAACGCGCCAGTTGTTTCCGGTCTTTACGCCCATGTTTTTGGCAAGCCGGATCCCCTCCGCCTGCGGATTGATATCAACGATGCCGGCCACACGGAATCGTGCGCTCTCGGACAATATTTTTAAAATCGCTTTTCCGCCTTTCCCCCCGCCAACGATTAAAACATTTTGCATCGCTGCTCCCCCTTTTCGTGCTGGTCTCCGCTATTCTATTTTATTTGAAAGGGCTTACATTTACAATGGGCTGCATTGCCTGCGTCCAATCCCGGGTGTTATAATGATGGAAACGGTTTAAAGGGGGGCCGGGATGGGCAGGTTGGTGGCACTTTTTGTATTGGCGGTGCCGGTCATCGCCGCTGCTTATGGGATCAAATGGATGCGGGATATGGTTTTCGGGATTCCGGACCGCCCGTTTTCTTCGCTGACGCTCCAGTTTCTGACCGGGCTTTTGCTCTCTGCCGGCGGCATTGCCTTTACCGCCGGATTTATCCTGCACCGGGACAGAAAGCACCAAAAGGTACAGAAACGTTTCAGCAAACCATCAAAATAAAGCATCCGGCTATTGCCCGGATGCTTTTTCCCGTTCTGCTTTTCTTTCCTGTACCGCCATTTCCGGGAAATCCGTGATGATTGCCGTGCAACCGATTTTAAACAGCCTTCTCATATCTTTCGCTTTATTCACTGTGTACGGCCTGACTGCAACACCGTGGTTCATGGCGGCACGGATGATCCATTCGGCCGTTGTCAAAAGGCGCGGATGGATCGCTTTTGCTCGGATCGATTTCGCGTAGACCCACGGCATAAACATCACTTCCGAATACAGCGGGGCAATCTCCACTTCGGGTGCCAGACGGTAGCATTGAATGATGGAATAGTGGTTAAAGGAAGAAAAAATGACCCTTTCTTCCAAATGGTATGCCCGGATTAACGAAACGGCTTTTTCCTCGATCAGCGGATAATCCACTTTTGCCGTCTTCAGTTCAATATTGCAGAGAAGCTGGTTTTGGGCGAGCCATTCAAAGACTTCTTCAAGTGCCGGGATGCTTAGCGGTTTGCCGGTTTCGAACCGGTCAATCACATCAAGCGACCGTAATTGAGCAAATGTTAAATCTTTCACATACCCTTTGCCTTCTGTCGTACGGTTGACCGTTTCATCATGAATGACGACCAGTTCGCCGTCTTTTGACAACTGAATATCCAGTTCAATCCCGTCCGCTCCGGCCTTTTCCGCTTCGAAAAAAGCTTCCATTGTGTTTTCCGGACGTGTGCCTGCCGATCCCCGGTGGGCAAAAATAAGCGTCACTTGATACACACCCTTTATTTATTTCGTTCATCATTATATATTCCCCGAACAAGAAAAGCGTAACCTTTTACGCACGGAATCCGGCCGGTACAACTCACTGCACCGGCCCCTTTCCCTTTCAGGAAGCTTTGTGTTCGAGGCGGAGTTTATCAGCGACCATGGCAATGAACTCGGAGTTTGTCGGCTTTGCTTTGGTCATGGAAACCGTATAACCGAATAGGGTGGAAATGGATTCGATATTTCCCCTGCTCCATGCCACTTCTATCGCATGGCGGATGGCGCGCTCAACACGGCTGGCAGTGGTATTGTATTTCTTTGCAATTTCGGGGTATAACACTTTTGTAATCGAGCCAAGCAATTCAATATCATTGTACACCATTGCAATCGCTTCGCGTAAATACATATAGCCTTTAATATGGGCCGGCACGCCGATTTCATGGATAATGCTCGTAATGCTTGCATCGAGATTGACAGGCTTCGATTCCGGTTTGGAAGCTGCCATGCCGGGTGATGATTTCAGGACGGAGCCTTTTTTGCTTGTCTGTCGGATTTGTGAAACAAGCATGTCCATATCAAACGGTTTCAGCACAAAATAGGATGCGCCCAGTTCCACCGCTTTTTTCGTTACATCTTCCTGGCCGAAAGCCGTCAGCATGATGACGTTCGGCATCCGGGAATAAGCCGATTCTTTTAGTTTCTCGAGCACGCCGAGACCGTCCAGATGCGGCATAATAATATCCAGCAGCAAAATGTCCGGGTCCGCCTCTTTTAACTGTTCAAGGCATTCCGTCCCGCTGTATGCCGTTCCGCAAATTTCCATGTCTTCCTGCTGGGATATATAATCTTCTAATAAACGAACAAGTTCACGGTTGTCATCAACAATAAACACTCTGATTTTTTTCACTGCCACTGTCCTCCTCAAAAAAATAGCCGTATCTCTGTACAAGAATATGTTTCGACAATGGCGGAAAATTTCCTGCTTTTTTATTCATTATTTTTTGTTGAAAACCGGGACGCTGGAAAATCGCCCGGACAAAACGTCCGCACGCATTAATAATAGATAAGTGCATCATTCTTTAAAAGCGGAAGGGGACTTGCCCCCTCCGTAAATGCCTGCTTCATGGAGCATCCATTCGATATGGACGCCATAGCCGGATGTCGGGTCGTTGACAAACACATGTGTCACGGCACCGACAAGCCGCCCGTTTTGAATGATCGGGCTCCCGCTCATTCCCTGAACAATGCCGCCCGTTTTTTTCAGCAATTCCGGGTCGGTAATTTTGATGACCATTCCTTTTGTTGCCGGAAATTTTTGCGGAATGGTGCTGACAATTTTAATCGAATAGGCTTCCACTTTTTTCCCGTCGACAACCGTTAAAATTTTTGCCGGCCCTGTCTTTACCTGGTCTGACAGTGCAATCGGCATCGGTTTTGCATATGTGCTGTCTTTTGCACCCGGATCCAGCTGTCCAAAAATGCCGAATGGGCTGTTTTTCGTTATATTCCCGATCCGGCCTTCTTCGGTAAAACGCGCCAATTTTTCCCCTGGGCTCCCGTTTTTGCCTTTTTCAATCGACGTCACGACCGAATTGACAATCCTGCCCTTTTCGACGACGATCGGTTTTTTTGTGTCCATATCGGATATGACATGCCCGAGGGCGCCATATTTTTTCGTTTTCGGATCAATAAACGTCATCGTGCCGATTCCAGCGGCCGAATCTCGTATATAAAGCCCGAGTTTATACGACTGCCCGCTTTTATCTTTTAACGGCTTTATCGTTTTCCGGATGGTTTGTCCATCCCTTTTAATGACGGCATCCAGCGGTTTTCCTTCTTCCCCTGCCTGCTGGACAATTGGGGCAATATCGGACATATTTTCGATTTTTTTCCCGTTCATTTCAAGGATCATGTCCCCAACTTCAATTCCGGCCTGTTCACCGGGAGAAAACTTCCCTTTGTCCGTCTGCACAAGATGATGGCCGACGATAAGGACGCCGAGCGTATTCAGCTTGACGCCGATCGACTGCCCGCCGGGGATCATCTTAATATTTGGATGCACTTCTACTTCCGTTTTTTTGACCGGGATGCCCGCCAGTTTAAGAAACATTTCTTCCTTGCCGGCTGACTTCCCTTTTATGGAAACCGTATGTTGATGCGCATGAATTTCCGCACTGTTTCCGCTTGCCATTACAGCGGCAGCAGAAGTTTTATGAAATTCGATTTGCTGGCCTTCCAGTAAGCGAACTTGCTTCGGAAAGTGAAGATATTGTTGAAAAGGCTGCGAAAAAACGCATAATAAAAGTGAAACAAGGAGAAATCCGCCTGTCAGCTTCCTTATTTTTTCAAAGTTCAAACATTCCACTCTCCTCGCTTCCGGTTCACCCTGTTGTTTAGCCTTTGTTTGTTTTGGCTATGATTTTAATTTAGCCTTGAAGCGTTTTAAATATAACAGCGCCTGCGGGAAAAATGCTGCCCAATCTGGATAGAAAGGGTCCGGCTCCACCATTTTTCCAAATAGGCGGACCGGACCCTTATTTTATCGCTTCGGCCAGTTCGAGCAGCTCTTTCGCATGCTGTCTTGTCAACTCTGTCATTTCAACGCCTGAAATCATACGGCCGATTTCTTTAATTTTTTCTTCCTGACCTAAAGGCTTGACTTTTGTCCGCGTTCTCTCCTTTTCAGTCTCTTTCATGATCAACAGATGTGTATCCGCCATGGCGGCAACCTGCGGCAGATGGGTAATGCAGAGGACTTGCGAATGGACCGAAATGCGGTAAATTTTCTCCGCAATCGCCTGCGCAACGCGGCCGCTTACGCCGGTATCCACTTCGTCGAAAATGACGGAAGTGATCCCCTGGTGCCGGGAAAATATCGTTTTTAATGCCAGCATAATCCGCGACAATTCTCCGCCCGAAGCGGTTTTTGCGAGCGGTTTTAGCGGTTCGCCCGGATTGGTGGAAATGTAAAATTCAACCTGGTCGAGCCCGTCGCGCCGGAACGGAATGTCATCCGCCTCATAATAATCATCAGCAGCGGCAAGAAAACGGACTTCAAACTTTGTTTTATCCATATACAGCTGCTTTAATTCGGAATGGATATTTTTAGTCAGCTTTTCCGCCCATTTTTTGCGTAAATCGCTGAGCTGCTTGGCTTCCAAATACAGATCGCGTTTTACCGTTTGCAGTTCTTTTTCTAGAAGCTCCACATGATGGTCACGGTTTACGATCGATTCGATTTCTTCTTCAATTTTGGACCCGTATTCCAGAATTTCTTCGATCGAGCTACCATATTTTCGTTTTAACTGGTTGATCTCATTCAGCCGCGCTTCAATTACGTTAAGCCGTTCCGGGTCAAATTCAAGTCCGTCAAGCCGGGAACGGATTGAGCGGGACATGTCTTCGAGCGTATAAAAACAACTTTGGACGGATTCCAAAATGTCAGAGAGCTCGCCATCCACTTCAGCCGCGGTTTCAAGATGGCTCATGGCAAGGCTGAGCCAGTCGAGGCCATGCTGTTCCCCGGCAAGCGCTTCATACCCCGTATTCAATGATTCAAACAGCCGTTCAAAATTGACGAGTTTTCGTTTTTCTTCCGCTAATTCCTCGTCTTCATGCAGCCTCAGTCCGGCGTTTTGGATTTCCTCATGCTGGAATTGGATGAGGTCAAGGCGCTGGGCGAGCTGCTGGTCGTTTTCATTCATTCTTTTTAACCGCCCGTAAACGGCTTCGTATTTTTTATACAATTTTTCGTAATCAAGGAGAGCCGTTTCAATCTCACTTTGCCCGTACTGGTCAAGCAGTGGCAGATGGTACGTTTCGTTCAGCAGTTCCTGCGTTTCGTGCTGGCTGTGGATATCAATTAAAGTCGACCCGATTTCGCGCAGCACCGAAATCGTCACAAGTTTTCCGTTGATGCGGCAAACGCTTTTCCCTGTTTTCGATATATCGCGCCGCAAAATGACCATGCCTTCCTCAATCTCAATGCCGAATTCGCGGGCGCGATCCATGCACGGATGACCGTCCTCGACCAGAAATAAGCCCTCAATCTCAGCACGGTTTTCCCCGTGCCGGACGAACTCCGATGACCCTCTCCCGCCTGTTAGAAGCTGGATGGCATCGATAATAATCGATTTGCCGGCACCGGTCTCCCCTGTCAGGACGGTCAGCCCGGCTTCAAATGAAAGCGTTAATGCATCAATAATGGCAAAATTTTTAATCGATAATTCCTGCAGCAATCAAACATCACCACTTTCTACAGCAAGTCCAAAAACCGTTGCGAAACCGTTTCGGTCTCATCCTGGTTTTTGCAAATGATCAGGCATGTATCATCTCCGCACAAGGAGCCGATAATTTCTTCCCAATCCAAAATATCAATCAAAGCGCCGATTGCATGCGCGTTACCGGGCAATGTTTTCAATACGATCAGGTGCCCGGCTGTATCAATGCTGACAAATGCATCTGTCAGCGCCCGTTTCAGTTTCTGCATCGGGTTGAAGCGCTGGTCGGCAGGCAAGCTGTATTTGTACCTGCCGTTATTGAGCGGCACTTTGACAAGATGAAGTTCTTTTATATCCCTTGAAATGGTGGCCTGCGTCACATTAAAGC
The DNA here is from genome assembly GCF_943193165.1 of Weizmannia agrestimuris. Taxonomy (NCBI): domain Bacteria; kingdom Bacillati; phylum Bacillota; class Bacilli; order Caryophanales; family Bacillaceae; genus Heyndrickxia; species Weizmannia agrestimuris. The sequence continues at coordinate 44,204 of NZ_CALPDC010000002.1, read as the reverse complement.
CGGCATTGCGCAAATGCTCGACAAGCTCGTCCTGTGTTTCGATATCATAATTGGTAATCATTTCCCTGATTTTGATCAAGCGCTGTCCTTTATTCATATCCTCACCTCAAGGATGCTCTTTTGTAAATATGCATCTACTTGTATGTTAGCGCATTTACGGGCAAATGTACAAGCAGCTTTTTTCCGTAAACGGGCTTTTTTTCGGGTGCGAAACGCCCTTATACAAAGCAGCCTACCGGTTATCCAATAGGCTGCCAAATCTTTGTCTATCCCTTCCTGAGCGTGGCATGGGCTTCTTCCACCACGTCATTTACGGTTACGCGCAACCGGTTGGCGCCGCCTTCTGTTTCGCTGGCGGGCTTTACGAGGTGGATTAAAAATTCAATATTTCCTTCCCCGCCTGTAATCGGCGAGAAGGAGAGGTTTTCCACCGAAAAGTTTTCACGCAAGGCAAGCTGGATGATTTTTTCGATCACTTCGCGATGGACATTTTTATCTTTTACAATCCCCTTTTTGCCCACCTGCTCGCGCCCCGCTTCAAACTGCGGCTTAATCAGGGCGACCACATCGCTTAAAGGTGCAAGGAGCGTTTTTAATACCGGGAGGATCAAGGACAGGGAAATAAAGGACACGTCAATCGAGGCAAATTCCGGAATGCCCTTTGTGAAATCCTGCGGGGTAACATAGCGGAAATTTGTCCTTTCCATAACAACAACCCGCTCGTCCTGGCGCAGCTTCCATGCAAGCTGGTTATAACCGACATCGAGGGCATAAGACATTTTGGCACCGTGCTGGAGGGCACAGTCGGTAAATCCACCGGTCGAAGCGCCAATATCGAGAACAATTTTGTCTTTTACATTAAGTCCAAATACTTTCAACGCTTTTTCCAGTTTCAGTCCGCCCCGGGAAACGTACGGAAGGGGATCCCCTTTTACGATGAGCGGGGCATCAGCAGCAATTTTTTCACCCGGTTTATCAAGGCGGGTCTCATTTGAAAAGACAAGCCCCGCCATGACCGCCCTTTTTGCTTTTTCTCTTGTTTCGATTAATCCGCGTTCTACGAGGAGAACGTCCACCCGTTCTTTTTTCATTTAAAATGAAGCCTTTCTTTGCTGTTTTTGAGGCAATATCTGCCGGACTTCCCGGATCAGCCGGTCCTTTGTCAGCCCGATTTCCTGCCATAATTCTTTTACGCTGCCGTGCTCGACAAAGCGGTCGGGAATGCCAATACGGCGAATGATCCGATCAGAGAAGCCACGATCACCCGCAAATTCCAACACTGCGCTGCCAAACCCGCCTGCAAGCACGGCCTCTTCCACGGTTAATACCGGCATTCCGGTGCGGAAAACGGCTTCGAGCATTGCTTCATCAAGCGGTTTGATAAAGCGCGCATTGACCACTTTAACCGATATCCCTTGCTTTTGCAAAAATTTCGCTGCTTCCATGGCCATCGGAATCGTCGTCCCAAAGGTAAGGATGCACACGTCATTTCCTTCTTTCAAGACTTCCCAGGTGCCAAGCGGGATTTCTTTTAATTCTTCATCAAGCGCTACGCCGAGGCCATTGCCGCGCGGAAACCGCATCGCGATCGGCCCGCCGTCATATTTTAAAGCCGTGTATACCATATGCTGGCCTTCATTTTCGTCTTTTGGCATCATTAACACCATATTGGGCAGGCTGCGTAAAAAAGCAATATCAAATACGCCCTGATGGGTTTCGCCGTCCGCGCCGACAAGGCCCGCCCTGTCGATCCCGATGAAAACATTTAAGTTTTGCCGGCAAATGTCGTGGACAACCTGGTCATACGCCCGCTGCAGGAATGTCGAATAAATGGCCAAAAACGGTTTCATGCCCTGGGTGGCAAGCCCTGCAGCAAAAGTGGCGGCATGCTGCTCGGCAATCCCGACATCATATACCCTTTCCGGAAGCTCCTGCTGGAACCGTTCCAGCTTCGAACCAACTGTCATTGCCGGCGTAATCGCGACAATGCGCGCATCTTCCTTTGCAAGGCTGAGGACGGTATCGCTAACAAGTTTGCTCCAGGCAGGAGGGGCATCCGCCGGTTTGATAAAATCGCCGGTTTCAATTTTATACTGCCCGGTGCCGTGCCAGGCGCCTTTCGTATCGTTTTCGGCCGGTTCATATCCTTTTCCTTTTTTGGTAACGACATGCAAAAGAACAGGGCCTTTCGTCTTTTTGGCATACTGAATATTTTCGAGCAATGCATCAAAATGATGGCCGTCAACAGGGCCTAAATAAGTGAAACCGAGTTCTTCAAAAAAAATCCCGGAGACAAGCAAATATTTCAATGAGTCTTTCAGCCGTTCTGCAGTGGCCGCAAGCTTTCCGCCGACAGCCGGAATTTTTTTCAGCAGGAATTCCAGTTCATCTTTTGCGCGCCGGTATTTATTCGCCGTTCGCAGTTTGCCGAGCACCTGGTGAAGCGCGCCGACGTTCGGGGCAATCGACATCTCATTGTCATTCAGCACAACGATGATATCCCGTTTTTCATGGCCGATATGGTTGAGCGCTTCAAATGCCATGCCGCCGGTCAGCGCGCCGTCTCCGATCACCGGGACAATATACGATTTTTCTCCTTTTAAATCGCGGGCGACCGCCATGCCCATCGCGGCGGACAAGGAAGTGGAACTGTGCCCGGTTTCCCAGACATCATGAATGCTTTCATTCCGTTTCGGAAACCCTGAAAGCCCGTGGTATTGGCGCAGTGAGCCGAACTCTCCAGCCCGGCCGGTTAAAATTTTATGCACATATGACTGGTGTCCCACGTCCCAAAGAATTTTATCATTCGGGCTGTCAAAGCATTTATGCAGGGCAAGCGTCAATTCCACGACACCAAGATTCGGCCCGATATGCCCGCCGGTCTTCGACAATGTTTCAATCAAAAAGCGGCGGATTTCCGCGCTCAGTTGTTTCAAAGCGGGGATGTCCATTTGTTTCAAAAAGGACGGGTCCTTGATCGATTCAAGATCCAATGCGGATCACTCGCTTTCCTCATCAATATACGGCATCACTTACATCTATTATAAACAATCAACGCGTTTAGACAAGAAATACCTCATTTAAACAAACGCCGCCGGTTTTGCTGTTCCGGCCGTTCGGTTTGCGCCAAATGAACGGCCGTTAATGGTCCCGCGTTTCGATCATCCCCGTCAGTTCCATTAAGGCGCCGGTTTCAGCGCCGGTTTCAGCGAGGCACTGCTTTGCAAGGCGAGTATGGCGCCTGAGTTCTTGTTTGGCACCCTCAAGCGTTAAAAGAGCCGGATATGTACTTTTATGGCGGGATTCATCGCTGCCGACCCGCTTGCCGATTTTTTCCTGTTCCCCCTCGATATCCAATATGTCATCCCGGATTTGAAAAGCGAGGCCGAGATGATCGGCAAATTGCCCGAATTTTTCCAGCTGCTCTGTTGACGCGCCGCCAATCATCGCGCCGGCAAGCACGCTGAAACGAAGCAGTTTGCCGGTTTTGTGGGCATGGATATATTGTAGTTCCTCGAGGGTCAGTGTTTTATTTTCGCCTTCCATATCCGCCACCTGCCCGGCGACCATGCCTTCCGGACCCGCAGATTTTGCAAGGAGCGCAATCAGTTTTACCTTCAAAGCGTCATCCAACCCCGGATCTTCGGCAATCAGTCCGAAACTGTGCGTCAAAAGGCCGTCGCCGGCAAGAATCGCCACCGCTTCGCCAAATACTTTATGGTTGGTCGGCTTTCCTCTCCGCAAATCATCATCGTCCATTGCCGGGAGGTCATCATGGATCAGAGAATAAGTGTGGAGCATCTCGACTGCACACGCGGTCTGCATGCCCCGACCAGCCGGTTTACCGAGCGCGGATACGGTTGACAACAAAAGAAGGGGGCGGATCCTTTTCCCCCCGGCCTGGAGGGAATAATGCATCGCGTCTTTTAATACAGCAGGCGCACGAAGATCCGCGATATATTGTGCCAGGTGTTTTTCAATTTCTTTCACATCATACGCAGGCTTCTGCACGGTTATTCCTCCTCCCGGATCTCAAAATCCTGCTCTTCGCCATCCTCCGACATGATTTTTGCCAGCTGTTCCTCTACATTTTTCAGTTTTCCGTGGAGTAATTTGGACAGCTCCATTCCCTGTTTGTAAATGGAAATGGCTTCTTCGAGGGGCACATCCCCTTCTTCCAGTTTCCGCACAATGTCTTCCAGTTGCACCATCGCTTCTTCAAAAGTTAATGAATCAGCCATCTTTTTTCCCCCTTTCAATTTTATCTACCGTGCACAAAAGGCCGCCGTCCGTCAACCGGACCCGGATCGTTTCACCCGTTTTGGCCTGGCTTGTTTTTTTCAGGATCGTTCCGTCTTCCGCCATAGCCAGACTGTAGCCCCTTTCCATTACTTTCAACGGGCTCAGCGCTTCAAGGGCGGAAATATTTTTGGCAAAACGATGCTGCTTCTCCCGCAAGACCGCTTGCATTTGCTTCACGAGGTTTGCTTCAAGGCTCGTGAAATTCCGCCGCGCCTGCAGCAGTTTCTGTTCAGGACGGTTGCGCAAAAGCCGGCCGTGCAGATTGCGGGTTTGTTCCTCCGCTGTACCGATTAAGCGCCCCGCTTCCCTGTGCAGGCGATCTGTAAGGCGATCAGCCTGCTCGATTTGCTGGCGGATGAGCCGGTAAGGATTTGTCAAAACGGGCGACCGTTCAAGGTAAGCAAGCCGGCTTTTTTCATAGCGTACTTTCTCCCGCATGTTTCGTATAAGCCGCGTCTTTAAATGCAAGATTTTTTCCCGTACGTCATCAATATGGGGAACAGCAAGTTCAGCTGCAGCAGTCGGCGTCGGTGCCCGTAAGTCTGCCGCAAAATCGGCGATCGTAAAATCCGTCTCATGGCCGACAGCAGAAATCACCGGAATATTTGACGCAAAGATCGCCCGGGCCGTTATTTCTTCATTAAAAGCCCACAGCTCTTCGATGGAACCGCCGCCCCTTCCGACGATCAGCACATCCGCTTTGCCGATCCGGTTTGCCTGTTCAATTGCCTTTACAATCGAAGGGGCTGCATTTTCCCCTTGGACAAGGGCCGGATGTAAAATGATTTCAGCAACCGGATATCTTCTCCTGATGGTGGTGATGATATCGCGGACAGCAGCCCCTGTCGGCGATGTGATCACCCCGATCACTTTCGGATAAGCCGGGATGGGCCGGCGGTTTTGAAACAGGCCCTCTTTCTCCAGTTTTTCTTTTAGCTGTTCAAAAGCAAGATAAAGTGCGCCGATTCCGTCAGGCTGCATGCTTTTCACATACAGCTGGTAACTGCCGCCTGCTTCATAAACAGATACGGAACCCGTAACGAGCACTTTCATACCGTTTTCCGGCATAAACTTCAACGTCCGGTTTGCAGAAGCAAACATGACCGAAAGCAGTCTCGCTTTTTCATCTTTTAATGTAAAGTACATATGGCCGCTTGAATGCCGTTTGAAATTGGAAATTTCCCCTTTTACATGGATATCGTTTAAATAAGGGTCCGCGTCAAATTTCCGTTTGATATATTTTGTCAGCGTGTGTACGGATAAATATTGCATCGCTTTCCACCACCTTTCTCATGCATGAAGAAAGCTGCCTTCCCGCCGGAAGTCAGCTTTCTTTTAATGCCGCCCGCTCCCAGCACAAATGTCTCCCGGCACACTTCCGGACGATAAGCGGTTTTCCGGAAAAATGCCGTGACGGCAGGGCAGCCTGTTTAACGGTACAAGCGTTTTGCGGCTTTTACTGTATTGGAAAGCAGCATGGTAATCGTCATTGGCCCTACGCCGCCCGGGACAGGGGTAATATAGGAAGCTTTCTCCTTTACTTCATCAAAGTCAACATCCCCGCACAGCTTCCCGGACGCGTCACGGTTCATCCCGACATCAATGACGGCAGCACCCGCTTTGACAAAATCCGCTTTGATGAATTTTGCTTTGCCGACAGCACTGACCAAAATATCCGCCTGGCGGGTGAAAGATTTTAAATCGGCCGTTTTCGAATGGCAGTATGTGACGGTCGCATTTTCATTGAGGAACAGCTGGCCGCATGGTTTGCCGACAATATTGCTGCGGCCGATTACGACAACATGCTTCCCTTCGATCCGGATGCCCTTTGACTTCACCATTTTTAAAATTCCGTGGGGGGTGCAGGGTAAAAAGGTATCCTGGCCCGTCATCATCCTCCCGATATTTATCGGATGGAAACCGTCCACATCTTTCTCCGGGCTGATCGCTTCCACGATTTTTTGCGCATTGATATGCGGCGGCAAAGGAAGCTGGACGAGAATCCCGTGAATGTCAGGATCTTCATTTAAGGTTGCGATATGTCCGAGCAGTGCCTGTTCCGACACGTCTTCGGGAAGCTCGATTAAAACGGATTTCATTCCGAGCGCGCGGCACGCTTTTTCTTTGTTTTTGACGTATGTACGTGAAGCCGGATCGTTTCCGACTAATATGACAGCAAGCCCCGGGATAATCCCCTGTTGCGTTAACTGCTCCGCTTCCGCCTTTATCTCTTTTCTGAGTGCTTCGGCCAGTTGTTTTCCGTCAATGATTTCCGCTCCCATTATCCATCCCCCGTTATTTAGATTCAATCGAGTCTTTCATTTGATTCAAAACGCCATTAATAAATTTGGCAGATTTTTCATCTGCAAACCGTTTGGCAATCTCGAGTGCTTCGTTGATCGCCACATTGGCGGGCACATCCTCTGCGTACATCAGTTCGTAAGCGGCAAGGCGCAAAATATTGAGTTCCACTTTTGCAAGCCTGTCAAGCGTCCAATTTTCAAGATGCTGGCTGATCATGGCGTCGATTTCCGCGAGATGTGTTGCCGTTCCGTTTACCAATTTCTCAAGATAATCATCACTTTCCTGCCCGTCCAGCGCATTCCGGATCGCATCTTCCGGGCTCGCTTCATTCATATCCATCTGGAATAAAGCCTGAAGCGCTTTTTCGCGGGCGGTTCTTCTTTTCATCATTCGGCAGTAACTCCTTTAAAAAGCTCAAATTCGCATGCTTTTATTGTAACAGAAAGGTGGGACCAAAAAAAGGCCAGGACGCTTTGCCCGGACCCTTTTTCTCTTACTCTTCCGCCTGAAATTCAGGCTCCGCTTTCTGCGTATCAAATTGAATGCCGACAATATGAATATTCACTTCCGACGCTTCCAGGGCAGTCATATTGAGCAAAGCCTGGCGGATATTATCCTGGACTTCCTGGGCAACTGCCGGAATGGAAACGCCAAAATTCATGGTGCAATAGACATCGACTTTAATGCCATCATCACTCAGTTCCACTTTTACGCCTTTCCCGTGGTTTTTCCTGCCAAGGCGCTCCACGACGCCGCTTGCGAAATTGCCACGCATTTGGGCAACCCCTTCGACTTCGGAAGCGGCAATGCCCGCAATCACTTCAATCACTTCAGGAGCAATTTCCACTTTTCCCAAGCCGTCTTCATCATGATGCATTTCCAACATTTGGTTGTCTTCTGCCATCTTCAACACCTCCTATAATTACACGTTATTTCATTACATCATATTTTTCAAGGAATTTCGTGTTGAAATCCCCTTCGACAAAAACTTCATGTTCGAGGAGGCGCTGATGGAACGGAATCGTCGTGTGGACGCCTTCCACGGCATATTCGCTGAGCGCGCGTCTCATGCGAGCAATCGCCTCATCGCGCGTCGCTCCGTAGGCAATGAGCTTGGCAATCATGGAATCATAATACGGCGGAATGCTGTAACCCGGATATACGGCCGATTCCACGCGGATGCCGATCCCGCCCGGCGGCAGGTAAAAGTTAATTTTGCCCGCAGACGGCATAAAATTCTTTTCCGGATTTTCGGCATTGATCCGGCATTCAATTGCCCAGCCGTTCCATGTGACTTCATCCTGCTTTAAGGATAACGGTTCCCCGGATGCCACAAGGATCTGTTCTTTGACAAGATCCACGCCAGTGACCATTTCTGTAACCGGGTGTTCCACCTGGATGCGGGTATTCATTTCCATAAAGTAAAACTTCTGGTTGCGGTGGTCAAAAATAAACTCGATGGTGCCGGCCCCCGTATAGTCAACCGCTTTTGCCGCTTTCACGGCAGCCTGCCCCATTTCTTCGCGCATTTCGCTCGATAGTGCCGGGGACGGGGATTCTTCAAGCAGTTTTTGCAGCCGCCGCTGGATGGTGCAATCCCGTTCGCCCAGGTGGATCACATTGCCGAATTTATCAGCCATGACCTGGATTTCAACATGGCGGAAGTCTTCAATGTATTTTTCAAGATAAACACCCGGGTTGCCGAAAGCAGTCGCGGCTTCCTGCTGGGTGATGTGGATGCCTTTTACAAGCTCTTCTTCATTCAAAGCTACGCGGATCCCTTTGCCACCGCCGCCGGCCGTTGCCTTAATAATCACCGGATAGCCGATTTTTTTTGCGACGACTTTTGCTTCTTCTGCGTCTTTTACAAGCCCGTCCGAACCCGGGACAATCGGCACGCCCGCTTTTTTCATCGTTTCGCGCGCCACATCTTTTGCGCCCATTTTCGCAATGGCTTCCGGGCTTGGCCCGATAAACTCAATATTGCATTCTCGGCAAAGCTCGGCAAAATCGGCATTTTCAGCAAGAAATCCGTAACCGGGATGGATCGCGTCACAGCCTGTTAAAGTTGCTGCGCTGATGATGTTGGCAAAATTTAAATAACTGTCTTTCGATGCTTTCGGGCCGATGCAGTACGCTTCATCCGCAAGCTGGACATGCAGTGCATCTTTGTCCGCTTCCGAATAAACGGCCACGGCTTCAATCCCGAGGTCGCGGCAGGCACGGATAATCCGAACCGCAATTTCGCCGCGGTTTGCAATCAAAACTTTTTTAATCATGAAAGTCCGCTCCTTACTTTGTCTTTACCAAAAATAATGGCTGGCCGAATTCAACAAGCTGGCCGTCTTTGACGAGGATATCTACAATTTCCCCTTCCACTTCCGCTTCGATTTCGTTAAACAGCTTCATCGCTTCAATCATGCATACAACCGTATTCGGGCTGACTTTGGAGCCGATTTGCACATACGGTTCTTCTTCCGGGGAACCCGCCTGGTAAAAGGTGCCAACCATCGGCGACACGATTTTATGCAGATTTTCGTCGGCTGCTTGCGCCGGAGCTTCAGGCTGCGGGTTTTCTGCAAGCTGGCGGGGCTGCGCAGGCATTTGCGGGGGTGCGGAAACCTGAGCCACTTCACGCACCGGGCGTTCAATGACTTGGACGCCGGTGTTTTTCTTCATTTTGATGACGGTCCCGTCGTTTTCAAATTCAAATTCATCGAGGTTTGAACGGTCCACAAGCTCGATCAAAGCCTGGATTTCCTCTACTTTCAGCATATATGACACTCCTTCGTTTTTTCAGCTTCTAAAATTGTTAACAATTTATGAATAAATAACTATCCATATCATACGATAACCGGAGGCGAAAATTCAATCATTTGTATAAAAAACGGATTCCCGGCACATTGCAAAAATGCCCTTCCCCGCTTGGCGCAAAAAGGAGGAAGCGTTTTACGGAAATTTAAAATCACGCGCAAATCTATTTTTCAATCATTTTTCAATCATTTTTTAAATATAGAAAAAAAGCCCGGCAAAAAAGCAATCTCCCTTGTTTTCCGCACAGAAAAAAGGGCTGTAACCGCCCCCTATTCTGGCTTTCCTTAATTTGTCTGGAATTCCACGGCCAGTTTTGGCGTATTGCCCAATTCCTGGTTCACAAGCTTGACGATTTCATTTGCAGCCGCTTTATCGTGCTTTTTCGATTTGACGGTCACGACCACTTCATCGCCGTCTGCCTGAACGAGCGCATCCTCATATCCTTTTGCTTTGATCAGGCTTTCTAAAACCTGTTCTTTATTCGCCGTCTCCGTTAATTTTTTCATTTCATCCATTGCCTTGCTTTTTTCATCCGGCGTCAGGTCGGTCGATGCGAGTTTATTGGTCAGTTCTTCCTGCTTTTTGCTCATTTCATCCTGCCGCTCAAGGCGGAGCGTCTCAAACACTTCATCACTGGCAGACTTTGTTGTCAATTTGATTTTTTGCGAACCGGAAGCCTTTTCCTTCGTTGCCGCAGATTCCTTTTCTTTTTCTTGCCGGGTAACCTGATTCGTCGTTTTTGGTTCCGCCGTCACATAGTACACGGACAAAACCACAACAAGGCTTAACATGGTCAACAGCCAGACCGTTTGTTTTTTCAAAAGCATACCCATTCCTCCTCATTCTTTTTTTGGCATGACGGAAACACGGTAACTTGCGATATCAAGGGCGCTTGCAACAGCTTCTTTTACCGATTTTTGGATGGAGACGTCGCCGCCACCCTCGCAAACGACTAACACCCCTGTGATCTCCGGCTTCCTGGTTTCCGTTACAAGCGGCACTTCCTTGTCCCCGTTTTGGACGATGACGACTTTATCATCTTTTGAAATGCTGTCAATTTTCCGTTCCCCGCCGTTTTTATCTGTTTCGGTTGTCGTTTCATTCCGGATGGTGGCGTTTTTTTCGTACACTTTGCTTTCTGATGTGGCCACATTCACTTGGACGTTTACGGAACCGACGCCCTTGATTTGTTCCAGAATGCTTTTCAGTTCTTTCTCATATTGGTTTTCGTACGTGGAGATCGATTTTGATTTTTTGGAAGTGCCTGCACCGAATGCGGCTGTCCCTTTTCCGCCTGCCGTTTTTACGGGTGAAGATGCAGTCAGCGCTTCGTTTTTTTCGCTTGAAGTCCCGAAAAGGTCGTTGATAAACATCATCCCGAGACCGGAGATCAATAGTACGGTTAACAACACAAGCTTTTTCTTTTTATCCGGCGGGCCGGATGGCAGCCATTTTTCTTTCAGTTTTTTGAACGGTCCCTGGTTACGATCCATTTTCGTTTTCAAGCCCCCCTTCGAAACGGAGATCAATTTTTTCTTTATTGATTTTCCAGCGATTTGACAACATGGCAATGATCGATTGCTGCTCCCGTGTGCTTTGTTTTTCTGTTTGTTTATCCGTCCCGATTTCAACCGGTTTAATGGCAGCAACAGTCTCTTTTTCGTTTTGCGCTTCCAGATAGACGTGGATTTTTTTTACGTTTGACGCTTTTAAAGCGGTAAGATCCCCGCTTTTGGCCCCGTCTTTCCACTCGACCGTGATTTTTGAAATCGATTTTCCAAACGCTTCCTCTACCTCCCCTTCCACATCCTGCTTCAGTTGGACAGCCATTTGTTGTAATGTATATTCCTGCTGCATGTCATTTATTTCTTTTTTCTTCGTTTCAAGCGCATTTTCTTCCGCAGACGGGCTTGAAGTACTGGAATCCCCGAATTTTTCTATCCATATGGCAGGATCTGTGGAAAAGAGCCGGAATACGGGTGTGACGATGATGGCAATGAGCAAAAGCCCGGTCACAAGCTTTGTATATTTCCGCATCCCGGAGTCAGGCAGAAGCATGTCCGTTATGGTCGCCAAAAGGATAAAAATGATGATATTCAGCACCCATTTTGTCAAAACGTCCACAGGTCTCCCCCCTTAACGCATCATCATCGTAAGATTGCCCGCCGTAACGATGATCGTAATGCTGAGAAAAAACATGATGGTCACAATCGCGAGGGCGGCAAATACGTACAGCATGTTTTTGCTGATGATATCAAGACAGCTGATGACCGGCCCCCCGCCGAGCGGCTGCAAAAGGGCGGAAGCGAGCTTGAACATGAACGACATGGCGAAAATTTTGATAGCCGGAAACGCCGCAATGAGCAGCACAATGGCGACACCTGCAATGCCGAGCGTATTTTTCAAAAGGACGGAAGCGCTGATCACCGTATCGGCGGCATCCGTCAGCATCCGCCCGACAACCGGGACAAAATTGCCGGTCACAAATTTTGCGGTCCTGACCGCAAGCCCATCCATCACCGCCGTTGCCGTCCCCTGAACGGACAAGACGCCTAAAAACACAGCCATAAAAGCGCCGAGTATGCCGATCCCGAGATTGCGCAACAGACCGGCCAGCTGTGTTGCTTTGTGCTGTTCCGAGAGGGTGCTGACGACGCCTAAGAGCGTTGAAAGCAGCAGAAGCGGCAGCACGATGATCTCGACCAGCATGCCGCTTGTGCCGGAGAGAAAAATAATGACCGGGTGAAAAAAGGCTGCCGATCCGGCGCCGCCCGATGTGGAAAGCAGCGCCAGCAAGAGCGGCATCAGCGCCAGGATAAAACCTTTCATTGTCCGGATCGCCTCAAGCGCATATTGAAGGGCGACATGAAAACTGTTCAGGGCAATAATGACGAGCACCATGAAAACAACCGCATACGCAATTTTGCTGATCGTCCCTTGCTGGAACGAATGATGCAGGTTTTCCAGCAGGATGCTCAGAATCGTAAGAATGATGAGGGAGCCTAATAGTTTTGCATTGATCAGCAGCTCCTGAAAAATATACGAAAGCAGCCCTTTCAGCCAGGCTTGCAAAGAAAAATGCTTTTCGCCTTTCATAAAATCCATAAGGCTCCCTTTCTGGCTTTCCGGCAAGTATCCGCCGTATTTGCTGACAATTTCATCCCAGTAGTTTTTCAGTTCTGATAAGTCCAATTGATTCAGTTGTTCATCGACCATTTTTTCCGGAATGTTCTCCTGTTTGTCCGTATTTTCCGAAGCGGCGGATGCCGGCTGTGCGAAGAAACAGAAGGCAAACAGAATGAAAAGCGCGATGCACATTTTTTTGCGCCCCATATTCTCAACTCCCTGCACGCGGAACGAGATTGACAATCGTTTCAATCAGCACGGTAAGAATGGGGATGGCCATTGTTAAAATTATGATTTTGCCGGCCAGCTCCACCTTTGCCGCAAGTGCCCCCTGCCCGGCATCTTTTGTAATATTGGATGCAAAATCGGCGATATAAGCGACGCCGATAATTTTCAGGATCGTTTCGATATACATCGTGTCGACATTCCCTTTTTGGGCAATTTTTTGCAGCAGGCGGATGATCTCATATATCTTGTCCACCAGAAATAGAAAGATAAAACAGCCGGCAAAAAGCGTCAGCAAAAAGGCAAAATTCGGTTTCTGCTCTTTTAATATGAGCGCAAGGAAAGTCGTGATGAGCGCCACACCCGCAATTTGCAAAATTTCAATGGGAAATCCCCCCTTTTTTCCCGGCTTACTGAAAAAGAAAGACCGTTTTGATTTTGGAAAACAAATCCCCTACGATGGATGCCACTAAAAACAAAATGTAAAGAAAACCGAGAAGCGTAACCCATTGCGCATATTCTTTTTTGCCAACCTGGTCAAGAATCGTGTGGAGAAATGCGACGACAATCCCGACCCCGGCAATTTTAAAAATGATATCCACATCAATGCCCATTGCTTTTCCCCCAATATGATCCGTGCATCTCTCAGATCAGTAAAATAGCGATCAGTAAACCCGTGAGGACGCCAAGGCTTTTTGCCATTTTTTCATAGCGGAGCTGCCTTTCGTGCGCTTCTTTTTCTTCCCGTTCCAAATGTGAAAGGGCCAGGAGCAGCTGCTTTTGCTCGGTATAGCGGTCATGTTTGCCCAGGTTTTCCCCGAGTTGCCGCAATACTTCATACTCATTTTCTTTCAGGGCCGTCATTTCCCAAATCCCGTCAAGGCTTTTTTCCCATGCTTCTTTTACCGTTGTTTCCAATGTTGTCAACTGGCCGGCAAAGGAACGGAAGAAGGCGGCAGCCGGATCCGGAAGCTGGTCTGACAGTTTTCTTGCCGCTTCATGCAGCGGGGTATGCCCGTACATGATTTCCACCTCCAGTGCTTGAAGCGCGCTTTGAAAAATTCTTAGCTGGCGGGGGCGTTCGCTTAACCGTTTCGCTGCCTCAAAGCCGATGAAACTGGTGGCGAACACAATCAGTGCTGCTCCAAAAAGTTTAAGCACGGGAAACACCTTCACCGGTACGAATGATGTTCCCTTCCGCATCCCGGACTGCTGTTACCCTTCCCGGCCGGCTCCCCCGCGACAGTTCGAGAAAACGGTCAAACGCATACAATTCGAGGATTTTCTTTAAAATCGGGCGCTTATTTATATCCCGGAAGTTTTCCCCGTGCGTTGTCATGACGAGCGAAATGCCCGCATTTACCGCCTCCATAATTGCCGCCGCATCTTCTTCGCGGCCGATCTCATCCACGATGATGACATCCGGGCTCATCGACCGGATCAGCATCATCATCCCTTCCGCTTTCGGGCAGGCATCCAGCACATCGACCCTTGGCCCGAAATGGAGTTGCGGGATGCCGTGGACGCAGCCGGCAATTTCAGACCGTTCGTCGACAATTCCCACTTTGGCGGGCGAAATGCCGCGTTCCGGGATCCCGGTTGAAATCAGCCGTGCGATATCCCTTAAAAATGTCGTTTTCCCGGTCTGTGGCGCCCCGATGATCATCGCGGACAACCAGTGCCCGTTGTGAAGGGCAGAAAGATAAGGATCTGCAGTTCCGATTTTTTCCCGGGCAATCCGGATATTAAAAGATGAAAAATAGCGGATCGCCTTTACTTGTCCATTTTCAAGAATGACTTTCCCCGCGAATCCGACACGGTGCCCGCCGCTGATCGTGACATATCCCTTTTTCAGCTCTTCTTCAAGGGCGTAAAAGGAGAAATTCGCAAGCCGGCTGATCAGCTGCTCGGCATCGCTCTCCGTTGGCATGTAGCGCAAAAAATGCGGGATTCCTTTTGAAGTAATTTCAAGCGGGCGGTTTACGCGGATGCGGATTTCTTCCACATCTTCGAGTATATCCCCCAACTTTTCCAGCTGGTTGGATAAGGATTTCGGCAAAATGCCCAGCAAATCTTCCATTCTTCATCCCTGCTTTCAAAACATACAGTTTGGTTCATGGATAGTACAATCTATTCGCCAGGTTTGAAAACTATGACAAGGAAGCAGTGGCAGGCTCCGAAAGTTTAAGTTGTTTATAATATGATTATGTAAACTTATTTTTTCCTATCTTGCCGGAAAAGCAAAAAAGCTTGACGCCGTTTGGGACGCCAAGCTTATTTCAAAGCAATCAGGCACGGGACACGTATGAACCGTCCGTTGTATTGATGATCAATTTATCGCCTTCATTTACAAAGAAAGGCACCTGTACCGTCAGGCCGGTTTCAAGCGTGGCCGGTTTGGACCCGCCTGTTGCCGTATCGCCCTTTACCCCCGGTTCCGTATGGGTAACTGTCAGCGTGACCGTATTCGGGAGTTCAATGCCGAGCGTTTCTCCTTGGTACATGATCATTTGCACTTCCATGTTTTCCAGCAAGTATTGCAGCTCGTCTTTAATTTGGGCGCTGCTCAGCTCGATTTGTTCATACGTTTCCGTATCCATAAATACGTGCTGGTCGCCGTTTGCATATAAATACTGCATTCTCCGGTTGTCGATCTGTGCCCTTTCGACTTTTTCGCCGGCACGGAACGTTTTTTCCTGGATGGCGCCGGTACGCAAATTGCGAAGCTTCGAGCGCACAAAAGCGGCGCCCTTTCCCGGTTTAACATGCTGGAAATCGAGGACGCGCCAGATGCCGCCATCCACTTCAATCGTTAAGCCGGTGCGAAAATCGTTTACTGAAATCATATTTTTCCTCCTACATGTTCATTCGATCCCCTGTTAAGGGCTGTAACTATTATAATATAATCAGTTCTTTTGCGGAATGCGTCAGCAATTCATTCGAATTTTCGGTCATCACCGTATCGTCTTCAATCCGGACGCCGCCGACACCCGGCACATAAATACCCGGTTCGATGGTGACAACCATGCCCGGTTCCAAAGTATAAGCCGAGCGCATGGAAAGATTCGGGCCTTCGTGGATTTCAAGGCCGATCCCGTGCCCGAGGGAGTGGCCGAACGCTTCACCATAACCTTTCTGAGCAATATAATCGCGGGAAATGGCGTCTGCTTCAACACCGGACATGCCCGGTTTAATGTTTTCGACGGCAAGCAGCTGCGATTCCAGCACAATATTGTAAATTTCCTTCAATTGCTCGGAAGGCTCCCCGACGGCAACCGTCCTTGTTATATCCGAACAATAGCCTTTATAGAGCGCACCGTAATCCATCGTGACCAAATCGCCTTTTTCGATCACTTTGTCCGTCGCCACCCCGTGCGGCATGGCAGAGCGGAGGCCGGATGCGACGATGGTATCAAATGAAGAAGCGGTCGCGCCGCATTTCCTCATGAAAAATTCGAGTTCATTGGAAACTTCCAATTCCGTGACGCCCGGTTTTAAGAAGTCAAGGATATGTTTAAAAGCAGCATCTGCAATATCCGCAGCTTCTTTTAATATCTTAATTTCCGCATCTGTTTTGATCAAGCGCAAATTTTCAACAAGTCCGGAAACCGGGACCAGTTCTGCATCGAGTAGCCCTTCATACGTTTTAAAAAGCGCATAGCTCATATGGTCCTGCTCAAACCCAAGCCGTTTGATTCCCATTGCTTCTACCTGTTTGGCCACTTCCTGTTCCACCGGCCCCTGATGCTGGACGATCTCGTAGCCTTCGCACTCTTTTGATGCCTGCTCGACATAACGGAAATCCGTAATAAATTTTGCCGCTTCCCCGGATATAAGGACAATCCCGGTCGTTCCCGTAAAATTGGACATATAGCGGCGGTTATACGGACTTGTAATGAGCAAGCCGTCAATAGCGGCCTGCGGAAATGTTTCTCTTAATTTCTCCAGTTTTAACATCTTTCTTCCTCTCCCTTTTCTGCCTCAAGCAAAGCCATGAGGGCAAGCTCATAGCCGTACAGCCCAAGGCCCGCAATTTGCCCGCGCGCAACAGCCGCCGTTACAGAATGGTGGCGGAATTCCTCGCGAGCATGGATATTCGAAATATGTACTTCAATCACCGGTAGACGGATGGCACTGATCGCGTCCCGCAAAGCATAGCTGTAATGCGTGAACGCGCCTGGATTGAAAATAATCCCGGCAAAGCCTTCATCCCCGGCAGCATGGAGCTTGTCAATCAGGGCGCCTTCATGGTTGGATTGGAAAAAACCGATGGCAACGCCGTACTTTCGGGCCGCCGCTTCCATGTGCGCCATCAAGGTTTTTAGCGAATCTTTCCCGTAAATGCCGGGTTCCCTTTGCCCGAGCAAATTCAGATTTGGGCCGTTTAATACGAGGTATTTTTTCATTTCAAGCACCTTTTTCCCATATTTAACGTGCCCATTTTACCACAAATTGAAGAAAATTTCTATTTTTTAACTTTCCGGTCGCATGCATCTCCCTGAATCCGGGTCTCGCGCTTCTTCCCGCCCGGATCGATTTACGGGAGCGGGTTCGACTGCCTCTCCAGTTTTCTCTTAAAAACCCGGCTTCTTTCATACTCAAACGAAATCGAGTAACCGATAAACACACCGTAGAGAATGTAAATGCAACAGCAAGTGATAATCGTATTGGCATCGAGTTTTAAAAAAGGCTTCATGCCGGGAAAAATCGGATTCAGCACAATCAGGACGACCGCGCACAGGCAAAGCCCGTAGATCGCGCCCACCCACATCGATTTCAATTTTTTAAAGAAAAGATAATAGACAAGGGCACAGCCGGTAGAAAACAATCCGTATACCAATATGGAAATGGTTTTTCCGATCCACATTTTGCGCCAGGATCCGACCGTAAATGGTTCAAGCAGGACATTCGGTTCAATCGCCGTAAAATGAAAAGAAAAGCATAAATAGGCAACCAGGCTCCAAATGATCCCGCCCGCAAATCCGGTCATAAGCACCATTTGAAAAAAGGTCATGGAATGCTCCTGGTTTTTCAATGCTTTACTGTTATTTTCCATATTTTCCACCCCTTCACATGTGACGGCGCGCATCTTTTCTTTCTTATCTTTCCCATAAGTCTTTCCCCTAGTCGTATTTAAAATGATTTAGTAAAATAAGCGTAAGTAACGTTTCGGAAATCCATTCCGTTTTAAACGGGAAAGAAACATTCGAAGTTTAGGTTTGGGGGAGAAGAAATTGACAAAACCAGCTTATGGCGGCCAGGCAGTCGTGGAAGGGGTCATGTTCGGCGGAAAGCGGCATTCGGTCACTGCCATCCGCCGCAAAAACAACCGGATCGACTTCTTTTATCTGCCGAAAAAGACGCGCCCGTCCATTCAAAAATTAAAAAAAATCCCGTTTTTGCGCGGGATCATTGCCATCATTGAATCATCCGCAAACGGGGCAAAGCATTTGAATTTTGCAAGCGAGCGGTATGATGTTGACCCGGAAGAAGACGAAAAACGGAAGGAAGCAGCCCCGGCAAAAACAACGGTGGTGCTCGGCGTGGCTGCTGCCGGCGTCTTGTCCTTTTTGTTTGCCAAATTTTTCATGACGCTGATTCCCGTTTTTCTGGCAGAACTGACAAGGCCGTTTTTTCCCGGGGATACCGCGCAAATTCTCATTGAAGGCGCGTTTAAGCTGCTGCTCGTGCTTTCGTATATTTATTTGATTTCTTTAACGCCGTTTATCAAGCGGGTATTCCAATACCACGGGGCTGAACATAAAGTCATCAATACGTTTGAAAACGGGCTTGCCCTGACCGTTGAAAACGTCCGCTCACAATCGAGGCTGCATTACCGGTGCGGCAGCAGTTTTATTCTGTTTACCGTGATTGTGAGCGTCCTGATTTATACGCTTGTCCCGACAGATCCGCTCTGGCTTCGCCTCACCGACCGGATTTTGCTGATTCCAGTTGTGCTCGGCACGTCGTTTGAAGTCCTTCAGCTGACCAATAAAGTCCGCCATATTCCGGTTTTGAAATATCTTGGCTATCCGGGCCTGTGGCTGCAGCTGTTAACGACAAAAGAGCCGGATGACAAGCAAATTGAAGTTGCGATTTCCTCCTTTCAGGCGCTGCTTGAACTGGAATCGGGTGATCCAGCTTCTGCCGCCCGTTAAAAACGGCGTTTGAAGTTTCCAGTGCATGGGAATACATTTACTATCACAAGCTTGTTTGTGCGACGGGGAACCAACCTCAAAATAAAAACGGCCGGAACCGTATAAACTGATAGAATGATGGAAAAAATGGTTAGGAAAACATGAGGAGGTGGCTTTTGTTGAAGACGCGTCAATGGATCATCGCCGGCATTTTTCTTTTGGCCCTGCTTGGCCTGGGTTCCTCTTTGTTTCATGAGCCGGTTGTATTCTTAAAAAGGGTTTTGATAGCCTTCATTTTTGCGGCAGTGCTTTTGGCTGGCATGCGTTTCTTGCTCAAGAGAAGCACGAATGTTTCCAACCAGGAGCAAAAAGCATTTTTAAAAGCCGCCCGCAAATCCAGAAAAAGAATGAAAAAACGGAATATGAAGGTCCATACTGTCCACACGGTTAAATTTTCAAAACGGCCGCTGCGCAAAAAATCCAATGTCCAGTTAACCGTGATTGAAGGCAAAAAGGGCAAAAAGAAAAATCGAGCTGTCTACTAAGCTCGATTCTTTTTTAATTAATAGGACCACGTTTTCAGAAACGTTTCTGTTTTTTTCCGGCCCGCCTCGATTAAGGCTGCTTTTTGTTCGGCGGAAAGCTGAAAATCTGTGGCAGGTACGCCATCTGCAGCGATAAAAATAATGTCCTTTTCCAGTTTTCTTGAAATATAGCGGGCATCATGGGCGTCTTTCATCGTCTTGAACAAGGCATCGAACAGCTGGATCGCATTTTTTATCTCCGCATTTGGCTCTTCCGATTGTTTCGAGCTTAGCGTAATGCCAAGCACCGGCCGCGCCTTTTTTTCTTCCGGTTTGACAAACAGCCACATCGGAAAATTGCTTAAAACGCCACCGTCTGCAATAAGGCTCGTGCCTTCCAGCGAGCGCAGCCGTACCGGTTCGAAAAAATACGGGATGCTCGCGCTCATCCGGATGGCCTTTGCTACCGGAAAGGTTTGCCATGGCACCCCGTAACGCTCCAGGTCATCAGGCAATACAACAAGCCGGTTATGGGTAAGATCGGATGCCGTGAAATAAAGGGAGCCTTTTGGAACATCTTTGAACGTGTACACCCCTTTAGAGGCGAGTTTTTCCCCGATCCATTCCTCAAACGCGGCGCCCCTGTACAGCCCGAGCCGCCAATACAGCAGCAGCCATTTCGCAAACGGCACCGGCAGCAGCGTTTTCCGCTCGTCAAGGAACGCGGCCGCGTCTGTTTCCGCAAGCATTTGCTTCATTTCGCCGCTTGTATAGCCTGCAGCCAACAGCCCTGCAAAAACGGAACCGACGCTTGTGCCGGCCAGCCGTTTAAACGTAAATCCCCTTTTTTCCAATACTTCCAATGCCCCGATGAGCGCAAGGCCTTTTATGCCTCCACCGGAAAAAACCGCATCAATTTCCATGGAAACCCACCCTTGGATTCGCATCGGGCGTTTCGGTTTGTTGGTCAGAAAAGATACGGAATGTTGGCAGGATGCCCTGCTTGAGCGAAAGATGAAAAATGCTTTTTTATTATTTTAGCGCACAAGGAGAGGAATTAGAACAAAGCGTTCATACGGGACTATAACCGTGCCATGCTCCTGGTTAGCACAGCCTGCGCTTCCTTTACCATTTTTTCTAATAATTGGGCAACAGACGGGCAGTCCTCAATAAGGCCGGAAATTTGGCCCCCGTTTATAAAACCGTGCTCCATATCGCCTTGAAGCGCTCCCCTTTCATGATGGGCTTCGCTTGTCAGCGCTTTAAAGCGGTCCGGATCCGCGCCGCTTTCTTCCAGTTCGCGGAGATAGTCTGCGTACGCATTTTTGAACACTCTGCGCATCATTTGGTATCGTCTGCCGATGATCATCGTCGCTTCATCTGTTGCTTCCATTACAGCCTTCTTATATACAGGGTGAAACTGCGCTTCTTTTGTTGCGATGAATCTCGTCCCCATTTGCACGCCGTATGCCCCGAGCGAAAGTGCCGCCGCCAAACCTTTGCCGTCCGCAATCCCTCCCGCTGCGACAACCGGAATGTTGACCGCTTTTACAATCTGCGGAACGAGCACCATTGTCGTGCTTTCATTGGCAGCATTGATTCCTGCTGCTTCGTATCCTTCGCATACAAGGATATCAGCCCCCGCTATTTCCGCTTTTTTCGCCTGGCGGACAGTGGAGGAGACACAAATCACTTTTATGCCGTTTTGATGCAAAACCGGGATATATTTCGAAGGGTTGCCGGCAGATAGGGAAACAACTGGAATCTTTTTTTCAATGGCTAACCGGATGACTTCGTCCGCGTTTGGATGAACCGAAATGGCAATATTGACGCAGCAGGGGGAAGCGGCCAAGCTGCGCATTTTATCCATTCTTTTTTCGATTTCCGCTACGGGCAGCGTCCCGGCGCCAATCGTTCCCAGCCCGCCAGCGTTGGAAACACTTGCAGCAAGGGCAGGATCACTGATATTTCCCATCCCGCCCTGAAAAACCGGAAATTTGATGCCCAACATTTCAGTTACCGGATTTGCCACTTGATCGCTCCTTTCTGCGCCCGAATGATCATGCTTTTTCAGTTATAAGCGGATGGTCAAACACATCATAATGTTTGCTTTTCTGAAAAGTGTCGTATCCTTCAGAAAAAATGTCTTCAAAAAAATCATTTGCCGGTTTGGCAAGGATTCGGTAATAGTCCCGGAAAAGCGCGGCTGCTTCCTCCCCTTTCCATTTTTCCGGCAGCAGTTCTTCCGGCAAACCGGGATCCACAAACAATAGTTTCCGGTAATTATGGACAAGCATCGTCCGTTCGACAAAGCAGTCCTGATTCGTCATTTCCCCTCTTTTCATCTTTTCTTTGACGCTTTCATATTTTTCCCGGTAATGGGCCATAAAATCTTCATACCGGTCGTTCATATAATCAATATCCCATAATTCATGCACAAGTTCTTTATCGGATTTGCCCCATACATTTTCGGCAGTGAAGATTTTGACATATTCATTGATCCCATACTTGTCGATGATCCCTTTCATTTCATCCAGCAAATCATTCGGCGTAAGCCAGACACTGTTTAACAGGAGGCCGAAGCCGCTCCACATCAGTTCTTTTCTCAGTTCATCCCTGATGTTCCGCTTTTTTTCGGGTATCGTATACAGAAAAAACCGCCATTTGCCGTCCCATTTGCCCGGGTTCAGTTTAAAAATCCGCCCGGCAGCCTCATTCATCCGTTTTACACCGCGTTCAGTCAAAGAATAGTAACTGTTGTTTCCTTCTTTGCGGCTTTCCACCCAGCCTTGTTTGCTCATGCGGGAAATGGCAGCACGGACAGATTGCTCATGGTGGCCGAACGCTTCCAGCAATTTGATTAAACTGCCAATCCAAATTTCGCTTCCGTAATGGCGGATGTAATCGCCATAAAGCGTAAAAATCATCGAACGCGTATTTAACGTTTTTTCCATTTATAAACTCCTTGTCTCTGCCAAAGATCTCTTTCCCCCATTTTAAATTTTTTCGATAACGGTTGCAATCCCCTGGCCCACCCCGATGCACATCGTAGCGAGCCCCCGTTTTGCCTTTCGCTTTTGCATCTCGTGGACGAGCGTTGTTAAAATTCTCGCGCCGCTTGCTCCCAATGGATGTCCGAAAGCAATCGCCCCTCCGTTTACATTGACAATCTCACTGTCCAGTTCCAGCTGCCGGATGCATGCAATAGACTGGGAAGCAAAGGCTTCGTTTAACTCGACAAGATCAATATCCGAAATAGTAAATCCGGCGCGCTTTAATGCTTTTCTCGTTGCGTACACCGGGCCGAGCCCCATGATCCTTGGTTCCAATCCTGCCGTTGCGCTGGCGACAAACCGGGCCATCGGTTTGATGCCCAATTGGACAGCTTTTTCAGCGCTCATCAATAGCACGGCAGACGCCCCGTCATTGATGCCCGATGAATTTCCGGCCGTCACCGTGCCTCCTGCAAAAAGCGGTTTCAGCCTTGCTAGTTTTTCCGGCGTAGTATCGGGGCGGGGATGTTCATCCTGGGTGACAGACACGGATTCCCCCTTTTGATTCGTATACACGACAGGCACGATTTCATCTTGAAAGCGGTTTGCTTCCATGGCCGCTTTCGCCCTCATTTGGCTCGTAAAAGCAAAGGCATCCTGCGCTTTCCGGCTGATATGAAATTGCTTTGCGACATTTTCCGCCGTTTCCGGCATGCTGTCTGTCCCGTACATTTTCTTTAATTTTTCATTGACAAATCTCCATCCGATCGTTGTATCAAACATTTCCAAATTGCCCCTCGGGTAGCCGTTTTCCGGCTTTGCCATGACAAACGGCGCCCTTGTCATGCTCTCCGTTCCGCCGGCAATATAAAGATCCCCGTCACCAACCATGATCGCTTTGGCTGCGATATTGACAGCATCGAGGCCCGATCCGCATAAGCGGTTAACGGTTGTGCCGGCGGTTTCGACCGGAAGTCCGGCGAGCAATGCAGCCATTCTTGCGACATTCCGGTTTTCTTCGCCCGCGCCGTTCGCATTTCCGAGAATGACCTCTTCGATTTCGTTCCAGGGAACTTCGGGATGGCGGCCGAGCAACGCCTTGATGGCGGTTGCCGCCAGATCGTCCGGCCTTACTGATTTTAACGCTCCTTTATATCGCCCAATCGGTGTTCTGACCGCATCAACGATGACGACGTCTCTCATCTTCATTCTCCTTCAACCGTTGTGTAATCATATACGCCCTTGCCTGTTTTCCGCCCAAGCCTGCCCGCTTTCACATACTTTTCCAGTAAAGGCGCCGGCCGGTACTTTTCGCCAAGCTTTTCATGCAAGTAGCGCAAATTGTTTAGCCTTGCATCCAAACCGACCAAATCCGCCAATTCAAACGGCCCCATCGGAAAATTCAAGCCGAGCTTGACGGCTTTATCGATTTCTTCCGCTGTCCCTACCCCTTCCTGCAGCATGTAGAACGCTTCATTTCCAACTAAACAGCTGATTCTGCTTGTAACAAAGCCGGGAAATTCATTCACGATCACCGTTTCTTTCCCCATTTTTTCAGCTGTTTTTTCAGCCCGTTGAACCGTTTCATCGCTTGTTTCAAGCCCCCTGATGATCTCGACAAGCGGCATTTTATGCACCGGATTGAAAAAATGCATGGCAATAACAGATGCGGGACGGGTAGTAAAAGAACCGATTTCAGTCGGGCTCATCGTTGATGTATTGGTCGCAAGGATGCAACCGGCAGGCGCAAACCTGTCCATTTTTTCAAACACTTCTTTTTTTATTTCCGTTTTTTCCGGCACTGCCTCGATGATCACATCTGCACAACCGGCTGCAGCCGGCAAATCAACGGTATATTCGATATTTGCCTTTATCCTTTCAGCATCTGCCCCGTTGATTTTCCCCCTCGAAAGCCCTTTTTCCATGACGGATTCAATCCTGTTTTCCGCTTGATGCAAGATGTCAGGCCGGACATCTACCAGTCTGACTTTGAAACCGCCGAGTGCGCCCGCATAAGCAATGCCGCACCCCATTACCCCTGAACCAATGACAACCAATGTTTCCGCCATCATACCACTTCCTCTTTACATTTTCTATCTTTTTAGACGATTTTTAAAAGAAGCGAACCCATCCCGAAAGAATGCGTTCGCTTCTTATTTGTCCATCTTGCCCTGCCGGATACCCGTTTCACTGCCAGTGCAGCAATGAGTGCCTTTATTCGACCGGAAGCTTATAACTGAAACGGGTTTAAAGGTTTTGCCCCTGCATAAGTGAGTACACTCTTGGTTTCACTGTATAAATCGAGGCATTCGAAGCTTAATTCGCGCCCGAAGCCGGATTGTTTATATCCGCCGAACGGTGTCCCCGGGAATGCGGAGAACGGGCTGTTGACCATGACAATGCCTGCCTGGATGCCGTCTGTGACCCGCTTAATTAGGCCCTGGTCCTTTGCCCAAATGCTTGAAGCCAGGCCGTACTTCGTCGCATTTGCAAGTTTTACGGCTTCCTTCTCCTCTTTAAAAGGCATCACCACCACGACCGGCCCAAAAATTTCTTCCTGGGCAATTTTGCTGTCATTGGTGACGTTTGTGATAATGGTCGGTTCATACCAGTAACCATTTTCAAACCCTTCCACTTTAGCCGGTTTTCCGCCTGTCACGATGGTTGCGCCGGCCTGCTTTGCTTCTTCGACATAGCGGTGGATGGTTTCCAGCTGCCCTTTGCTGATGATCGCCCCGATATGCGAGGCAGGCGAAAACGGATCACCGAGCACCAGTTTTTTCGTTTTGGCCACAAATTTTTCCATAAACGCATCGTAAATGTCTTCGTGCAGGAAAATACGGGATCTCGCTTCGCACGATTGCCCGGTATTATAGAAGATGCCGTACAGGGCACCATTGACGGCGGCATCGAGATCCGCATCCTGAAATACGAGATTCGGAGATTTTCCGCCAAGTTCCAGCGTGACTCTTTTCAATGTTTCCGAAGCGTTTGCCATGATCTCTTTTCCGGTGGAAGTTTCTCCGGTAAAGGCGATTTTATCGACCCCTTCATGCTTCGCCAAATAAGACCCGATTTTCGCCCCCGGCCCGGTAATCACGTTCACAACGCCTGCCGGAACACCGGCCTCATGGCAGATTTCAGCCAGTAAAATGGCTGTAATCGGCGTAAGGCTTGCCGGCTTTACCACAACAGAACATCCTGCTGCGATCGCCGGGGCAATTTTCCATGCAGCCATCATGAGCGGGTAATTCCATGGAATGATCTGGGCAGCGACCCCAACCGGTTCTTTTTGGGTATAGTTAAAGAACTGGCCGGGAACATGGTTCACAGCGCCGCGATGTCCGACAATCACCCCCGCGAAAAACTCGAAATCTTCAATGGCCTGCATCACCTGCCCCTTTGCCGTTTCAATCGTCTTTCCGGTATTTAAAATTTCCATCTCAACAAGCGCATCAAAACGGCTGCGCATAATGGAGGCAATTTTGTTCAGGACGCGCGCCCGTTTTCCAACCGGATAGCGCCTCCATTTTCCGTGTTCAAAAGCATGGCGCGCCGCCTCAACGGCCCGGTAGACATCCGCGTCATCCGCTTTCGGCACCGTGGCGATGGCTTCGCCGGTTGCAGGATTATAGACGTGAAACGTTTCGCCGCCTGCAGCATCCACCGGTTCTCCGTTGATGACCATTTTATACGCGCTCCGTTTCATTTCAGCAGGAAATACTGCTACTTCTTTTGTTATCGGCATGCATGTTCATCCTTTCTGTTTAATTGCCTTTGTATTCCGGTTTTCTTTTTTCAAAAAATGCCCGGACCCCTTCCTTGTGGTCGGCTGTTTGCCCTGCAATCTGCTGGGCGTATGCTTCATTTTCGAGCATTTCATCCAATGTGCTTTCAAAGCTTTTTTGCATATACCGCTTCACGAGGCCGATTGCTTTTGTCGGCATCGCGGCAAGCCTTTCAGCAAAATGCTGCGTTTCCTGTTCCAAGTGGCAGGCTGGAACCACTTTCGTTAATAGCCCGGACGCCATCGCTTCTGGTGCACTGATTTTCTCCCTTAAATTTGCGCATATCATTCACAAAATAATGGAGGTTTTTGTTTTCGTATTGCAATGCCTGTTCGTGTTCAATCCGGCGCGGCTGGCATGCCCCGATACCGGCTGTAATCAAGACCGTTTTTAAAAAATGGAAGCCTGATCCTGTTTCGATGCGAAAGGTGCCGCGGCCGGTTTTCTTCACATCCTGCACCGTTTCGTTCAGCACAATCGTTGGATGAAATTGCATGGCTTGTTCGATTAACCGGTCGGCCAATGATTGCGCTTTCACTTTTGGCATACCGGTTACATCATAAATGTATTTTTCGGGGTAAAGCGCGGCAAGCTGCCCGCCAAGTTGCGACATGCTTTCAATGATTTTAACTCTCATTTGCCGCAAGCCGCCGTAAAAAGCCGCAAATAAACCAACAGGCCCGCCGCCGATAATCGTCACATCATAAACGGTTTCGTCCATCAACCGCCCTCCTTTTTATCATTTTAATTTATATAACGTTTTTAACACGTTATATATTGTTTTTGATATATAAATAGTAGCATCGGACATTTTTGCTGTCAATATTCGAATTAAAATTTTTTAACCATTTTTCTGATGATTCTTTTAACCGGTGTTTTATAAGCGAAAAAAAACGGAGCATCACTTTGCTCCGTTTTTTTCTCCATTATTCCATTTACAAGCCGCATTTTAATTGCGCGCCGCAGTTATCGCATGTATTGCAGCCGCCGATTTCCTTAACTTTCCCTTTCCGGCAGATCGGGCAGGTATCGCCGATTTCGTTGCCGTATGTGACGTTTGTTGACCG
This sequence comes from Weizmannia agrestimuris, assembly GCF_943193165.1. Taxonomy (NCBI): domain Bacteria; kingdom Bacillati; phylum Bacillota; class Bacilli; order Caryophanales; family Bacillaceae; genus Heyndrickxia; species Weizmannia agrestimuris. The sequence goes on along the minus strand of NZ_CALPDC010000002.1, from coordinate 16,924 downwards.
GATATCCGGGATGGTATCAACCAGGACGACATGCTGTTTCGCGTGTTTGACTTCCGCTTTTTCCTGTTTTTCTTCCTGTGGTTCTTCTGCTTTCAATGTCAGGACTTGCGAATCCCGGCTCCCGTCCACATAAACGGTTCCGCCTTTCGCGCCGCCCTTATACAGGCGTTCGTACACTTTTTCCACCTGTTCAACCGTGTAGCCGCGCGGGGCGTTGACCGTTTTCGAAATCGAGCTGTCCACCCAGCGCTGGATGACGCATTGGACATCGGCATGGGCTTCCGGTGCAAGATCCATCGCGGTTACAAACCAGTTTGGCAGATGGTCTTTGTCCGTTTCCGGGTGCTTATCCAGATACTCCTGGACGATATCCGCATTGACCTCGATAAATTTGCCGAGGCGACCGCTGCGGAAATAGGAAAAGGAAAAATACGGTTCCAGCCCAGTGGAAACGCCAACCATGGTGCCGGTGGATCCGGTTGGTGCAACGGTTAGCAAATGGGAGTTCCGGATGCCGTGTGTTAAAATCGCCTTGCGGATGTCTTCCGGCATGTTTTTCATATAGCCGGTTTCCGTGAATGCATGGCGCAGGCGGTTTGTCTCTTCTTCGGTTTCACCCGTTAAAAACGGGAAACTCCCCTTTTCTTTTGCGATCTCAATGGATGCGCGGTATGCTTCGGTCGCGATTGTTTCAAACACTTTGTCGACAAGTTTATTGCCTTCTTCAGATCCGTATTCTTTTTCCATATAAATGAGAAGGTCGGCTAAGCCCATAACGCCAAGGCCGACACGCCGTTCCCCGAGCGCCTGTTTTTTGTTTTCTTTCAGGAAGTACGGGGTCGCGTCAATGACATTGTCCTGCATGCGGACGCCGGTATGGACGGTTTGTTTCAATTGGTCCCAGCGCACTTCTTTCGTTTCTTTGTCGACCATTTTTGCAAGATTGACTGCTGCCAGGTTGCAGACGGAATAGGGCGCAAGGGGTTGCTCTCCGCAAGGGTTTGTTGCGACGACTTTCTGGCCGTATGCTTTTGCGTTTGTCATGTCGTTGGCGTTGTCGATAAAGAAGACGCCCGGTTCCGCCGAGTAAGTCGCGCAGATGTTAATCAAATTCCAAAGTTCTTTTGCTTTGATTTTGCGATAGACGCGCACTTTGCGGCCAAGTTTTTCCCATTCGCGCACATCGCCGATCTTATGCCATTCTTCATTGTATATGCGCATTTCTTCTTCGCTGTAATTTTCCACATCCGGAAATTTCAGCTCGAATTCTGCGTCTTGCTCAACTGCTTCCATAAATTCTTTTGTGAGGCAGACGGAAATATTGGCGCCGGTTAAAAATTCCGGATTATGAACGGTGTAATGGCCGCCTGTTTCCAGTTTTTCTTCCGCCTCTTTCATGACTTCTTCCGTAAAGCCGCCTTGGCCCGGAATATGTTTGTAGTTCACAATCCCATGGTACATTTGCCTTTCCATTTCAGAGAGCGGCGTGAATTTCAATTTATCGTGGGCAAGCTTGCGGATCCATTCATCGTTCGTATTTTCGATCAGGAAACGCAAAATCCGCGGATTCTGCATTTTCGAAATGATAAATTCGACAATGTCCGGGTGCCAGACAGCCAGCATGATCATTTGCGCTCCCCTGCGACTGCCGCCCTGTTCGACCAGGTGCGTAAGTTTGGCGATGTCATCGAGCCATGAGACAGAGCCGCTTGATTTGCCGTTGACCCCTCTAGCCAGCGTATTGCGCGGGCGCAGCGTCGAACCGTTTGTCCCAACTCCGCCGCCGCGGCTCATAATTTCCATCACCTGTTTACGGTGTTCGGAAATGCCTTCCCTTGAATCCGGTACAAACGGCATCACATAACAATTAAAATAAGTCACTTCCGTTTCCGAGCCGGCGCCGTAGAGGACGCGGCCTGCCGGGATAAAGTTTAAGTTTACCAGTTCATTGTAAAACTTCTCAAACCATTCTTTCCGTTTCTCTTCTGTTTTTTCCACTGCCGCTAAGCCGGTTGCATTCCGTTTTGCGATTTGTTCGTAGTAGACTTCAAGAGGCTTTTCAATGATATCAAGCGACCTTTTGATGACCCCCGTTTCTCTTTCATCCGGGTGTTCCAGCGCCTGGCGGTAATCTTCTTCAATTAAGACTTCCGCTTCATTTTTTTCCCAGTCGATCCCTTTAATGACGCCGAGCCCCCTGGCCGGAAATTTCGGGTCTTCTTTAATCGTGAGGACAACAAAATCGCCCTTGCCCAATGTGACTTTTTCCGTGTCTTTAAACGCGTATCTGTCAATCATGACAAGCCTTGAAACGCCTTTGTACGTAATGTTCATATCCGGTGTAATCGGATGGACCTGCGGAAATAAGCGGATATCTTCGTTCAGCTTCTCCACATTCCATAATTTTTCTGTCGAAGCAACAGACATAACGACAACTCCTTCTCTATTTCTCCATGCAAATTCTCTGGTGGTTCTGCCTCCTTTAAAATAGCACACCGCAGGGAAAAATTGCAAGCAAAAATACTAGATATTGTATTGACATTTTGTTTTTATATACCATATATTGTGTTTAGGTCAAACCTCTTTCTTTTTGTCAAATGAAAAAAAGAATAAACCATGCCGAAAATCTGAGAAATCCCCCGAAAAAGCAGGCAAACCCGGGCATAACGAAAAAATTTGCCGCTTGCATCAAAAAAGCAGCCATAAAAAGCGCGGCACTAAAGGAAAAAGCGAAAAATCATACCTCTGGCCGCTAAAAAAAACAAATGTTCATTTATCTCTTAAAATTCCATTCATCCGACCGGTACCTTCTGTCTGCCAGTTCTTCGACATACGCCTGTTGCGCCGGCGTCAGCGTGTACGGTTCCAGCCGGATGCCGAGCCCTTCTTCAAACCCCTTATGGAAAGCCTCTTTTGCCTCCTCGTATGTGACGGGAACGTTGCGCAGCTCATTGATTGCAACCGCCTTTTTCTTAAAACTCCGCTGCATCCTTTCTCTCACTCTGTCATTCGGATATTTAAACAGGCTGAACAGCTTGTCCTCATCCATATCGAGCAAAATCGAGCCGTGCTGCAAAATGACGCCTTTCTGCCGCGTCTGTGCGCTGCCGGCGACTTTTCGCCCTTCCACGACCAGTTCGTACCAGCTCGGCGTATCAAAACAAACCGAAGAATGCGGAGACCTTAGTGCCTCCCGTTCTGCTTCCGTTCGCGGCACTGCAAAATACGCCTCCAGGCCGAGCGCACGAAATCCCCTGACAAGCCCCTCTGAAATGACACGGTAGGCTTCCGTGACCGTTTTCGGCATATCCGGATGCGCTTCCGACACGATCACGCTGTAGGTCAGCTCGTGCTCGTGCAAAACAGCCCTTCCCCCTGTCGGTCGCCGGACAAAACCGAGCCCGTATCGTTTTACCGCTTCGAGATCGATTTCCTGTTTTGCCCGCTGGAAATACCCGATTGAAAGGGTGGCCGGATCCCAGCCGTAAAAGCGGATGGCTGGCGGGATCTCCCCTTTGCTGTGCCAGTCAAGCAGGGCCTCATCCAGCGCCATGTTAAAAAACGGCGGACAGTGGCCTGAATCTACAAACAACCAGGTTTCTTTTCCCATATGTACCCCTCTTCTTTAAAATATCACTTTACCAGTTTACCAAAAAACGACGAAAAACGGCAAAGCCCCGCTCAAGTTTGTGCCGATTTTTCCGCTGGTGCTTAAAACAGAACGGTTACGGGCTTTTCAGACGGAAAAAACGGAAAAAATAGCGGTGACATGTTTCTTAAAAAAAGATTTTGATTCAGAAGCGCAACACGAATATAATAGTAGATAGCGCATCAGGTAAGAAAGGGGGCACGAAAGATGTCACAATCGTGGTACACACTCATCATTGTTATTGTTGCGGTAGTAGCATATACTCTCGCCAGATACTACCGGCAGAAAAAAATCCTGAAAAGCTTGACGGAAGAAGAATTCAAGGCGGGTTACCGCAAAGCGCAGCTCATTGATGTGCGCGAACCGAATGAATTTGCAAACGGACATATTTTAGGCGCACGCAATATTCCGCTGTCTCAGCTGAAAATGAGATTAAAAGAGATCCGGACCGATAAACCGGTTTATTTATATTGCCAGAACGGGACGCGCACCGGGCGCGCCGCTGAAATGCTTTATAAAAACGGCTGCCGCGACCTTTACCAGTTGAAAGGCGGCTTTAAAAACTGGACAGGCAAAATCAAATCAGGGAAATAAAAAATGCCGCGGCAATGCTGCGGCATTTTTCTTTTTATTTTTTCACATAACGCAAAACCGGTTTTCGTGCCGCCCGCGTTTCATCCAGGCGTTTGACAATGGTTGTATGCGGGGCTTCCTGGACGATTTCCGGATTTTCCTCCGCTTCTTTTGCGATTTGGATCATCGCGTCAATAAAGGCATCCAGCGTTTCCTTCGACTCTGTTTCCGTCGGCTCAATCATCATGCACTCTTCCACATTGAGCGGGAAATACACAGTTGGCGGATGGAAGCCGAAATCAAGCAGCCGCTTGGCAATATCAAACGTCCGCACCCCGAGTTTTTTCTGGCGCCTGCCGCTTAACACAAATTCATGTTTACAATGGCGGTCATACGGCAGGTCGTAATACGGCGCCAGTTTCCTCATCATATAATTGGCATTGATCACCGCATTCTCGGTCACTTCCCGCAAGCCATCCGGCCCCATTGAACGGATATACGTATAGGCCCGGACATTGATGCCGAAATTGCCGTAAAACGGCTTTACCCTGCCGATCGATTGCGGCCGGTCTTCATCCAGCACATAGCGGTCGCCTTTTTTCGCAACAACCGGCACCGGCAAAAACGGGATCAGCTCTTTTTTGACGCCGACCGGACCCGAACCCGGGCCACCGCCGCCGTGGGGGCCTGTGAACGTTTTATGAAGATTCAGGTGGACAACATCGAATCCCATATCGCCCGGGCGCGCCTTCGCAAGCACGGCATTCAAGTTGGCACCGTCATAATACAGTTTGCCGCCCGCGTCATGGATGATCTCCGCCATTTCAAGGATATGCGCTTCAAACAGCCCGAGCGTATTCGGATTGGTAAGCATGAGCGCCGCGGTATCTTCCCCGGCAATTTTTCTTAAGTCGTCGAGATCGACAAGCCCTTCTTCATTCGACTTCACAGTGACCGTTTCGAAGCCGGCAACGGACGCGGAAGCCGGGTTGGTGCCGTGGGCGGAGTCGGGAATGATCACTTTTGTCCGCTTTGTATCCCCGTTTGCTTCATGGAAAGCACGGATCAGCATCAGCCCGGTCCATTCCCCGTGGGCGCCGGCAGCAGGCTGCAAGGTCACCTCATCCATGCCGGTAATCTCTTTTAAATGTTCCTGCAAGTCATACATCAGCCCGAGCGCCCCCTGGACGGTGCTTTCATCTTGAAGCGGGTGGATATGGGCAAATCCCGGAAAGCGCGCAACCGTTTCATTGATTTTCGGATTGTATTTCATCGTGCAGGATCCGAGCGGGTAAAAGCCGGAATCGACGCCGTGGTTGTTTTCTGACAGCTTTGTGTAGTGCCGCATTAAATCCAGTTCCGACACTTCCGGCAGTTCCGCATCCTGTTTGCGGACGTATTCAGGCGGAAAAATGTCAAAAGCGTCCACTTCCGGCACGTCCATTTCCGGCAAGCTGTACGCGATCCGCCCCTGTTTGGACCGTTCAAAAATGAGCGGCATTCCTTCATTCGCCATCACACACGACCCCCATTTCTTCAGCCAATTGGTCAATCTCTTCTTTTGACCGCAATTCCGTCACGGCAATGAGCATGCAACCGGCAAATTCCGGGTAATCCTTGCTCACATCATAACCGCCGATGATTTTTTTCTGCAATAAATGTTCATTTACTTCTTGAACACTTTTTGGCAATTTCACGGGAAACTCATTGAAAAAAGGAGACGAAAACGGGATTTCAAACCCTTTTTCCGCCAATTTCTTTTTTGCGTACTGTGCTTTTGCCATATTGGCTAGTGCCATTTCTTTTACGCCTTTTTTGCCGAGGGCGCTCATGGCCACCGATGCGGCAAGGGCATTGAGCGCCTGGTTAGAGCAAATATTGGACGTCGCTTTATTGCGGCGGATATGCTGTTCGCGCGCCTGGAGCGTAAGCACATACCCCCTTTTCCCGTTCTCGTCGACCGTTTCGCCGACGAGCCGGCCCGGCATTTTCCGCATTAGTTTTGACGTTGTAGCGAAGTAGCCGCAATGCGGGCCGCCGAATGCAGTTGGAATGCCGAAAACCTGGCAATCGCCGGTTGTAATATCGGCGCCGAAATCCCCCGGCGGCGCAAGCACCCCAAGGGCAAGCAGATTGGCGGATACAACAAACAAAGCTTTTTCGGCATGGGCCAGTTCGCCGATTTCTTTTAACCGTTCAAGCGAACCGAAAAAGTTCGGGTACTGGACGATGACAGCAGCTGTCCCGCCGTCTATTTGTTTTTTAGCTGCTTCCAGATCGGTGCAGCCGTCTGCGAGCGGTATTTCTTCCACGGTGATGCCTTTTCCCTTGGCATAAGTATGTAAAACGGCCCGGTACTCCGGATGGACAGCTTTTGAAATCAATATTTTCTTCCTCTTCGTCTGCCCGGCCGCAAGCATGGCCGCTTCAGCCATGGACGTGCCGCCGTCATACATCGAGGAATTGGCCACATCCATGCCGGTCAGCTCGCATATCATCGTCTGGAATTCAAAGATAGCCTGCAGTTCCCCTTGCGAGATTTCCGGCTGGTAAGGTGTATAGGCCGTATAAAATTCGGATCTTGAGATCACATGGTCCACGACCGTTGGAATATAGTGGTCGTAAACCCCCGCCCCCAAAAAAGAGGCATATTCTTTTAAATTGGCATTTTTTCCGGCAAGTTCTGACAGTTCTTTTAACAGCGCCGTTTCCGATTTTGCTTTTTTGATCCGGTAATCCCCTTTAAACCGCACTTTTTCGGGAATATCGGAAAACAGTTCCCCGACGCTTCGGACTCCGATCGCATCCAGCATCTCACGCTTATCTTCTTCCGTCATTGGCAGGTAGCGATGCATCACTTTTCCCCTCCCCCGTTTTTTGGCTTTTTATAGAACGGTGTTTGGACAACGACAGCTTTAATCTTTTTGGAACGGACGTCCACTTCTACTTCGGTGCCGGGTGCGTCCCACGGTATACGCAAAAGGGCAAGGCCGATATTTTTCTTTAAAGTCGGCGACTGTGTCCCGGTTGTCACCGTGCCAATCCGCTCATCCCCTGCATAAACGCTGTATCCGTGGCGCGGAATGCCACGGCCGATCATTTCGATACCGGCAAGGCGCCGTTTCAGACCTTCTGCTTTCTGTGCAAGGAGCGCCTGCTTCCCGATAAAATCCGCTTCTTTCTTAAGCTTTACAGCAAAACCGATGCCGGCTTCAAGCGGAGAAATGTCTTCCGTTAGCTCCTGGCCGTAAAGACAGAGCCCGGCTTCAAAGCGGAGCGTATCCCTTGCTCCGAGCCCGCACGGCAAAACGCCTTTTTCCCGGCCCTTCGCCAATATCTCATCCCATAGCTTCAGTGCATCTTCACTGCGGCAGTAAATTTCAAAGCCGTCTTCACCCGTGTAACCGGTTCTCGAAAGCAATACTTTACAACCGGCAGCCTTTGCGTTTTCAATAAATGAAAACGTTGGAATGGCAAAAACATCCGCTTCTGGCGCAAGTTTCTGCATCACTTCCGTAGCAAGCGGCCCCTGGAGCGCGAGCTGGGCAACCGATGCGCTGATGTCCGTTATGGAAACATCCTCCGTCCGGTGTGAAACAAGCCACTTGTAATCTTTTTCCGTATTGGCGGCATTCACCACGAGCCAATACCGGTTTTCGCCCAATTGGTAAACCAGCAAATCATCGACTGTGCCGCCGGCTTCATTGCACATGGCGGTATATTGGGCAGCACCCGGCTTCAATTTGGACACATCGTTCGTCATCATTTTTTGAAGAAAGCCAAGGCTTTGAGGCCCCTCCACCAGGATTTCGCCCATATGCGAAACATCAAACAGGCCTGCCCGCGTACGGACGGCTTCGTGTTCGGCTTTAATGCCCGAAAATTGCACCGGCAGTTCCCAGCCGCCGAAATCGGTCGTTTTTGCGCCGTATTTCCGGTATACATCATATAATGGCGTCCGTTTTAATTCCGGCATTCGTACCCCTCCATTTTGTTTTTTATCCGGACGTGGATCCGGGGGCAAAAAAACAGGGAATATTCCGCCTGCTTCACGAAATATTCCCTGTCCTTGCACCTGAAAGTTTACCGAAAAACGGTTTTCCCCTTTGGTGGCTTCCCGAAAAGAAGCGCTCTCCAGAGATGCGTCAAATTAAGAGTCTTTTTGCCTGAGAGATTCACGTTTCCGCTTGCTCCGTCGGCGCTGCAAAAAATGCAGTCTCTCCTCTTATTCTCATCCGCCAATATTCAGTTCAAAATCGGGCATACTAAAGTTAAAATGCCTGATGCAGGCTGTTCGATACGATTTTTCCCTGTATAACCTGTAAAAACTCTTGATCAGTTTCATCGTATCATGACACCATTCTGAAAATCAATTGAATTTTTTAAAATAAAAAGCGGCTGTAAGAAATCGAAAACGATGATCGGGGACGATTGGAAAAGGAGTGCAGGCAGCATGGAAGTCAACATTGAATTTGACCGCTCATGGGAAACGGGATTGATGGAACGCTATCAGGACGACGGGCCGTGGGGAAAATGGGAACTTTATAAGCTTGCAGTGGAAATGGAAAAACGGCTGGTCATTCCTGAATTTGAAGGATTGCAGGCGCCAAAGCATCTGGCCAATGTCAAACCGCTTGCGCACCAGCTGGAGGTTGCCCGCCAGGTCGTTGAAAAAATGAACGGCAAAGCCATTTTGGCGGATGAAGTCGGGCTTGGAAAAACGATTGAAGCCGGCCTTATTTTAAAAGAATATATGATTCGCGGGCTAGCAAAAAAAGTGCTCATTTTAGTTCCGGCGTCGCTCGTATCGCAATGGGTCGCGGAACTGAACAGCAAATTCCATATCCCCGCTGTTGGGCAAAAGAAAAGTTATATGTGGGAGCAGTATGACTGTGTTGTCTCTTCCATTGACACCGCAAAAAGAAGCCCGCACCGTGACATCATTTACAAGCAGCAGTATGACATGATTATTATTGACGAGGCGCATAAGTTAAAAAATCCGAATACAAAAAATTACGCCTTTGTTCAAGGCTTAAAGAAGAAATTCTGCCTGCTTTTGACGGCAACACCGATTCAAAACCGGATCGATGAAATCTTCCACCTTGTCTCCCTTTTAAAGCCAGGCCATTTAGGCAGCGAATCGAATTTCAGCAAAAAATATAAAAAAGGGGACAGGCAGGTGAAGGAAGACGAACATTTGCGGGAGCTGGTCAGCAAAGTGATGATCCGGAACCGGCGCACAAACACCGGGGTGGAATGGACAAAACGGCGCGTTGAAACGGTGCTGATTGACTTCAGTAAAGAAGAGCGCGAACTGTATGACGCGCTGCAAACGATCCGGCAAGGCAGCGAATCGTACAGCCGCGCCGGCTTTTCGCTGTTGACGCTGCAGCGCGAGGCGTGTTCGAGCCGGGAAGCCGTTTTTGTAACCTTAAAAAACCTGCTGAAAAAAACGGAGCAGCCCTCGCCCGTTTTAGAAGAAACCGTTGCTGCGCTGATCCAGAAAATTGAAGCGGTAAAAACCAATTCAAAAGCGGAAAAAGCGCTCGAGCTGATCCAAAACATTGATGATAAAGTGATTATTTTTACGGAATACCGGGCAACACAGCTTTACCTGCAATGGTTTTTAAAACAACACGGCATTTCATCCGTCCCGTTCCGCGGCGGCTTTAAGCGCGGCAAAAAAGACTGGATGCGGCAGCTGTTTGAAAACCACGCCCAGGTGCTCATTGCGACAGAAGCGGGCGGTGAAGGGATCAACCTGCAATTTTGCCACCATATGATCAATTTTGACCTGCCGTGGAACCCGATGCGGCTCGAGCAAAGGATCGGGCGCGTCCACCGCCTCGGCCAGGAAAAGGACGTGCATATTTACAACTTTGCGACCAAAAATACGGTTGAAGAACATATTCTGAAACTGTTGTACGAAAAAATCCATTTGTTTGAGCGGGTGATCGGGGAACTTGATGAAATTCTGACCCGGCTCGAATTCGGAAAACTGGAAGACCATCTGCTGGATGTCTTCCAAAACTCGCAATCAGAAGGCGAAATGAACATCAAAATGGAAAATCTCACCCAAATGATCGAATTTGCGGAAGCGATACGGAAAGAGGAGGGGCATGCGGATGCTGCAGGAAGAAATACATCAATATCTTGAACGCTTTTTTGAAGCAAACGGCGCTGTATTGGTTGAAAACCGCCCCGGCTGGATGACGGTGCAATTAACCATTGAACTCGATAAAGCGTTAATGAACCGGCCGTTTTACTGGTCCTATCTTGAAAAAACAGGCGGCATCCCGAATCCGATGACCGTCACGTTCATTACGGACCGGGAAAAAGCACCGGATACGGTGAAAGGAGAGCCGGTCCATTTTGGAAGCCCCCGCCTGAACCAGATTTTCGAGACGGCAAAGCAGTTTTCCCGCTATATCCGCCTGTTTGAAGACGTCCATCCCGGGCAGAAACAGGTGCCGCTTTACCCTTGGCTTGGGATGAATGTTAAAATTTCGTACCGCTGTGATTTAAAAAAAGATGTGTTCCGTTCGATCGGGTTGAATTTGATCCACGGCACAATGGCTGAAAATTTTCAGGACTTGTTGGAGCAGCGGACGCTGGTGCCGAAAATTCCGGATTATTGTTTTACCCTGACGCCGATCATCATGCTAAAAAGCGCCGTCAAAAGGATTGAACATTATATCCGGCAGGGCCTGGCGAAAGAGCCGCATCATTGGGCGGAAGAAGCGGTAAAACGGTGGCACCAGGATCTCGCGCTGTTGGACCATTTTTACGAAGATATGGAAGAGTGCCCGGAATCGTATGAAATTGAAAAACAGGCGCTAAAGGAACAGTATGAGCCGAAAATTACCGTTCATGTCCTAAACGGTGGCCTCTTTTATTTAAAAGATGCGTTTATATAAGCAGGCAGCCCGCAAAAAAGGCTGCCTGCTTTCTACTGTTTTCTTTTGAAAAAGAGGAAAAAATAAGGGAGGATACCGAACCATCTTTCGGCAAAAGGCGGCATCTCTTCCTTTTTCTCGTTCCGCTTTTTCTGCCGCTCGCTTTTTGGCGTGCTCACATGCTGCATCCATGTTTGTGTCAGCAATTTGACATAATCATTTGTCGACATTGGCGCCACCGTCCTTACAGGCGCCAGTATACCCGAAAGCTTCCGTTTTTATGCGGCCGGAAATTTCCGCAACAATTTCCGCCACCGATTTTCCCGTCGTATCAATAACCAAATCGGCACAAGAAAGGTAAAACGGCCGCCTTTTTTTATAAAGGGAGATGATCTCCTCCTTTGTCCTTCCTGCTGCAACAGGTCTTGAGGGGTCATTTTGAATGCGTGAAACCAATATTTCCGGATCGCAATCCAGAAAAACCGTCACGCCGTCTCGTTTTAATAGACAGACGTTTTCTTCCCGCATGACAATTCCCCCGCCTGTCATGATCACCCCTGCAAGCGATGTGGCCCGTTTCAGCATCTCTGTTTCTTTCCGGCGAAAATAGGCTTCTCCTTTTACAGCGAAAATGGCAGCGGGCGGCATTCCTTCCTCTTCTTCAATCCAGCGGTCCAAGTCCGTCGCCCTACTTCCCAAGAGCGAGGCGAGCGCATGGCCGACAGTCGTTTTTCCGGCACCCATAAACCCGGTCAAATAGATCCTTTTGTTCATCGTTCCTCCCATTGAAACACCTTTTTTTCTGTCTGATTATATCGTATCGTACTTTTAAACGGTTCACCACTCTCATTTTCCGCAGTTAAAGAAATCACTGCAGTATCTCCGTCCTGTTTGATACTGTAAGACACCTTTCCGTCTGAAAAACGGAGTTCCCCCGGGCTTTTGTCGCCTTTTTCCAATTTTTGCGCCGCCTCCCTAATGGCGAAAAGCGACATGGTATTCCGCAAATAATATTCCTTCACCAGCACGGCATATTTCTTTTCGCCGAGATAAATGTCCGTTCCCGAAATGACCATACTGCATGCGGCAAGCGCCAAAAACAGCACCACTGGCAAAATAAACCCTTTTTGCCTGTTCATCGGGCAACGCCTTCCGATTGGCCGGGATCAACCGCATGGCGGGAAAGAAAGGTCATTTCCGCTGTTCTTTCCGCGCCATTCGGATAAACGGCGGCCACTTTGACCCCGTTTCCTGTTGCCGCAAATTGGATGGACTGCACATTTTGAAGCACAATTTGATGCCCTTCACCGTCCACTCTCCGCCGCAGACTGTTCTGGTATGGTTCATACGTAATCGTCCTTCCTGCCTCGTTCAGTTTCAAAGTATTTTGGGCTGCCTGGCACGAGGTGCTTATCCGGATTTCTTTACGCAACTGCATGAGAAAAAGATTCCACTCTTCATCTTCTTCCGGCCGGAATGCTTCCCCGGCTGTCCCGAATGTTTTCACTGCCAGGGGAAAAAGTGAGAACAAGGAAGTGACGAGAAGCAGTACGCACACGCTTTCAAGCAGCGTAAAGCCTTTTTCATTGCTGGAGCGAAACGCAAGTCGTGTTTTGTTCATGTTTGACACATGCCTTTCTGCCATTGTCTTTGATTTGAAATGTCCATGTGGCCCCGCCCGCCTTTTTTTCTTTTTCAACGACTTTTCCGGTAAAAATCCATTCCTCCGTTTTTTCGTATAAAAAACGGGATGCCTCCATCTCCTGCTTTGTCTCTTTGATTTGACCAAGCATATGGAGAAACGGCGGGAATAAGCAGGCCGCCATCAGGCAAAATACGGCAAACGCAGCGATGACTTCCGGAAAAGTAAAGCCCCGTTCATTCTTCGACATAAAACCGCCCGCTTCCAATATGCGTAACCAGCTTGATTTGTTCTTGGCCGGACTGGAAATAGAGCGTGCCGAACTGGGTGACATTCCCGTCCGGCCCAATTGCATAGGAATGAAAGCTGCCGTTTTCGAACATTTTGATGCCTTCCGGAAGCCTTCTTTTTATAATCGTCGCATTTTTCCTCGCTTCGAAAATGGAGTACATATTGTTCTGGCGGAAAAATTGGACGTATACATTCGTCTGGCGGGAAATCGCGTCCGTTTGCGCCAGATACAAATCATTTTCAAGCTGGTTAATGAACATTTTTTTGACGATCGTATGTTTCACCGGCTTAAAACCGGCAAACGCAAGGGCGGTGATCACGGATACAATCAACAAAACAACGAGCATTTCCGGAAAGGTAAAACCGGCTTCATTTTTTGGCCGTTTCACTTTGCAACCTCCGTTACTTTCCCGTCCGCCCCGATGTTCACTCCGTTTCCATTCGGGCAGCTCGTTTTCGATACATAGCCGCCGTCTTTTAACTGGTTGATAGATGACGGATATTCATTGTGGTCCATTTCATACGCCTGCACCTGTCCCTGCACCATCGCAATGAACGCATCGCAGCCTTTATTATTGATCGCATCGGTATGCTTGGAAATGTTCGGAATCATCAAAAACAAGAGAACCGTAATGACGAGCAAAACAATCAGCATTTCGATCAGCGTAAACCCTTTTTCATTTTTGATAAAAGACATGGGCAATTTCTCCTTTCTTTTTTTAGGGGGAAGGCTTGAAGCCCCGCCATCCGGCACGCCTTCCCCGGTTAAACCGCGTCAATCATCTGGAACATCGGCAGCATGATCGACAAATAAATGGCGACCAAAAAGAAACCGATGAAAATAAACACAACCGGTTGAATCAGCCCGAACAGGCTTTGGATTTTCTCTTCCATTCTTTTCAAGCTAATTTGGCTGTAATAATAGAGCTCCTGATCAAGGCGCCCGTTTTTCTCCCCGTGGCGGACCAAAATGACCAGCTGCGGCTCGATAAACGGGACAGAAGCCAGTGCCCGGGAGAACGTCTCACCAGCAAGCAGTTTTTCGCGCAAAAATTTTGCAGTATCGCGCCAAAGCGGCTTGAAATTTTGCGATTCCATGACATGCAAAATTTCATAGACGGAAAAACCACTTTTCAGCATAAAGCTCCATTCTCTTGCCAAAAACTGGCTGTAATAGCTGGTATAGTAAAAGCGGGATATCGGCAGCCGCGAAAGCCATGCCGCCTGCATCAGCGGTTTTTTTCTTTTAAAATAGAGAAAAAAGAGTGTGAAAAATAGGAAGAGAAAAATACTTGAAACCAGGATATCATTCGGGGCCTGTTCCATGATGGCTAGGAACAGCCGGAGATTTCGCGAAGGTTTGTAGTCCATTGCGACATACATATGTTCAAATTGCGGCAGCAACACGTTTCTCACAAAAGCCGTGGCGATAAAAAGCGCGGCTGCCAATAGGAGCGGATAACGGATCAGTTTCCAAAAGGCAAGGGCATCCTCATGCTTTTTCAATAAGTAAGCGCCCGCCTCTTTAAGGGCAGCAACCATCTCCCCGTGCCGTCCGGCAAAATAAATTTGCATGCACGCATTGGCATCAAACCGGTGTTTCAGCAGCACGTCATGGAGTGGCGTTCCGTTTTGCAGCTGTTTGTTCATGGAACGTGCATCCAGTTCGCCGTCCACATGCCCGAGAAAATCGATAGCATCTGCAATCGGAAATCCGTTTTCGAGCATTTCACCGACCCGGGTAAGAAAGCGTCCCTGCAGTTTGAGGCTTATCCGCTTCTTCCTCTTCGACAATCCAGCGGTGATACTCTTCTTCAGAAATGTATCCAAGCACAATCCCCTTTCTGAGCCATTCTTTCAGTGTCGGATAATGATAGTAGACCTGTTCCCCCTTTGCTTCTTTCAGCACTCGCTGCAAATTTTTCCCGTACAGCAGCTCATATACCGCGGTTTGCCGCTTTTCTCGGCTGCGTGGGCAATCTTGCGAATCATGCGGACAGCGGATCCCACCGCATACCGGGCATCGCAATGTAATCAGCCGCTGTGCGCTGACTGCGAGCAAAGTCTGCTCCATTTCGTGGATGCTCACCCCAAATTCCATCAGCCTGTAAATCGCGCCCTTTGCGTCACGCGTATGCAATGTCGTCAGCACGAGGTGGCCGGTGAGTGATGCGCGGATCGCAATTCTTGCTGTTTCGGCATCACGGATTTCCCCCACCAGAATAATATCCGGATCATGGCGCAAAATCGCTTTCAGCCCTGTGCTGTAAGTAATACCTGCTTTTTCATTTACCTGCACCTGCAAAAACGAATCGCTTTGTTTTTCAACAGGATCTTCCAGTGTAATCACATTCCGTAAAAACCGTTTTGCGCACTGCTCAACAAGCGTATACATCGTCGTAGACTTGCCGCTGCCGGTTGGGCCGCTGAAAATCAACATGCCATGCGAATGGTTGAGCAGCGCCATTAATTTTTTTGTGCTCGATGGAAAAAGTGAAATTTGGCTGAGCTGGAATTTTTCTTCATGGGGCAAGATCCGAATGACGAGGCTCTCTTTGGAAAGAGAGGTTGGCAGCGTCGAAATCCTTAAGGAGATCGTCTGCTGCAAAACGTTCATGGCGAACGACCCGCTTTGGGGTTTCCGTTTTTCACTGATATCCATGGAAGACATAAATTTCAAATGGGATATCAGCCTTTCCCCGGCTTTCGCGGAAAGGTTGCGGTGGGGGTACAGCCTTCCGTACTGCCGGAACTGGACATGGTAATGCTTTTCTTTCGGAACGATATGGACATCGGTCACATTGTTTTTTACCGCCTGTCCGATCAAAAGTTCCGCAATTTTTTCAACTGACATAAACCATCACATACCACCTTTCTTTTTGGGATATTCTCTCATTTCGACACGGCTTTCAAAATTCCTGCTTTAAAACAAAAATTTTTTCGCTATTTTTTCTCTTAGCGACAAAAAAGTGTGTGATTTTTGTCACAAATTTTGGCGTTGTTATCATTTACTCAACTTTCGCACCTAGAAAATCATAATAAATTCAGTGCTGGCTAATGTCTATTACGTCTCAGATACAGCACTTGACAGTAAAATTAATATATGAAAAAACACCTCTACTTTTGGTATAGTTGATTTATCGAAAATCACTACCAAATAGAAGAGGTGTCTCCTACTATGATAGCGAAAAACAGCCTGAATAATCAACTACCAAATGAAATAAAATCAACATTTAAAGAGTTGAATGTGTTGAAACACTTGCGAATCGCCGGTATTACGAAGTCCTTTGGTTTTTCTTGTGCCTACATTTTTCAATTGACTTTTTGTATGATCTTTGAAAACAAAAACTGGTTCAGGATGTTGGAAAATAAGAAAGCTACAGACATTCCAGCCAAAGATACCGTTTATCGGTTTCTCAACCAATCAACGTTCAACTGGCGTCGTTTCCTCCTTTCACTGGTTGCCTCAGTGATTGGAAAAGTTTCGAAATTGACACGTCATGACCGTCCGAAAGTATTGATTTTAGATGATTCATCTTATGACCGGAACCGAAGCAAACACGTTGAGCTCCTGGCTCGCTGCTTTGATCATGCATCTCAAAAAATGCGTTTTTACAAAGGATTCCGCATGTTGACATTAGGATGGTCTGATGGCGCAACATTCCTACCCGTTGACTTCTCATTATTGAGTTCGAAAAAGAGCCAGATCAACGGCATATCCGAAAATATCGATAAACGCAGCTCCGGTTATAAGCGCCGAAAAGAAGCATTACAAACGGCACCAGAACAGATTCCCGGCATGATTGCCCGGGCGATGAATTCTGGTATCGATGCTTCCTATGTTCTAATGGATTCGTGGTTCACCCAACAACC